>JBEKBK010000204.1:0-13523 GCA_050015435.1 Bryobacteraceae bacterium | reverse complement strand
CACCAGCGCTGCGCTATTCCAAATGAGGTTGTCCACCATGCAAAACCAGATTTTCGCGCTGGTCCTGGCCGGGGCGTTTGCAGCCTCCACGTGTGCCGCGCAGACCGTGTCGCCGATTTCCCCGAATCCCCCAGTCTGTCCGATCTTTCCTCCTGACAATGCTTGGAATGTGCCGGTCGATAAACTTCCGGTCGACTCGAACTCGCAGGCCTACCTGGCTTCGGGCGGGCTGACGAATCCGCTACATCCCGACTTCGGATCCGGCACCTACGCCGGCAGCACTATTGGCATACCGATTACCCTTGTTCCCGGGACTCAGCCCAGAGTACCGGTCACCTTCTACTACGCGAGCGAAAGCGATAACGGACCTTATCCGATTCCTCCCGACGTGTCGATCGAAGGCGGGCCTAACGCCACAGGCGACCGTCATGCGTTGATTCTGGACCAGGACAAGTGCGTCCTCTACGAGCTGTACGACGCGACTCCAAACCCGGACGGCTCCTGGAACGCTGGCTCGGGCGCTATCTTCGACCTCCACTGTGACTGTTTGCGGCCTCAAACGTGGACCTCCGCGGATGCTGCTGGGCTGCCAATTTATCCGGGCCTGGTTCGGTATGACGAAGTTGCGTCGGGACAAATTACGCACGCGCTCCGCGTGACCCTGCCCCAGACCCAAAAAGCCTTCGTTTGGCCTGCACGGCACTACGCGTCCAGTCTCACCGCTCCCACCTATCCACCCATGGGTCAGCGTTTCCGTCTGCAGGCGAACTTTGACATCTCGGGCTATGATCCAATGGTTCAGGTGATTCTGGTCGCGTTGAAAAAATATGGAATGATCCTAGCGGACAACGGATCATCATGGTTCATTTCTGGAACTCCGGATGAGCGCTGGGATAACAACGTGCTGGCCCAGCTCAAGCAACTCAACGGGTCGAATTTTGAGGCCGTGGATACTTCTTCTCTCATGGTCACGCCGAACTCGGCCCGGTCGGCAGTGTCACTGAACGCCGTGCACCCGCTGCCGCCCCCTCAGTAGACCCTCGCCGGAAACGTGGTCACCTATCATTGCTCACCTATGATGGAATGTGACTCCCCTCTCCGGCCGCGTACTCATTCTCGGCGAAGACACCCGCAGCTTTCTCTCCACCGTGCGTTCCTTGGGGAGGGCGGGCCTCGAAGTTCATGTGGCGTGGTGTCCATTCACTGCGCCGGCCCTGCGCTCGCGGTACATCCATAAGCTGCATCGGCTGCCCGCCTACCAGGCCACCGATGACGCGTGGCTGCGAGCCCTGATACACCTCCTTCAGGCCGGCAAGTTCGACCTGGTCATTCCCTGCCACGATTCCTCGCTCGTTCCTCTTCACCACCACCGCAGTTCGCTTGAACCCTACGCCCGGCTCGCATTGCCCGATCCCCAGTCGTTCGAACTGTCATTCAGCAAGCGAAAAGCTTACGAGCTTGGCCAGACGCTAGGCGTCCCTGTGCCGCCTCAGAGGGAAGTTCGGAGCATCGCCGAACTTCACGCGGCGGCCGAGGAGTTCGGATTTCCACTGGTGGTGAAGCCCGAAGCCTCCGTTTCCACTGCCAATCCCTTCTACCGACGAATGGTGACGAAGGTATTTCGGATGGAGGATCTGGACCAGGTCGCAAAAACCCTCCCGTTCTCTCAAGGGGTTCTGGTCCAGCAGAACTTCATCGGAATCGGAGTCGGCGTGGAAGTTCTGTGCCGCGACGGCGAAATTCTAACCGCTTTTCAACATGAGCGGGTCCACGAGCCCCTTATGGGCGGCGGCAGCAGCTACCGGCGCAGCGTGCCGCTAGACCCGGCCATGCTGGGCGCGGCGCGGACGCTCATGTCCGCTCTGAACTATACCGGCGTTTGCATGGTGGAATTCAAGCTGAACCGGGACACCGGCAAGTGGGTTCTGATCGAAATCAACAACCGGTTCTGGGGATCGCTGCCCTTGACCATCGCCGCGGGCCTCGACATACCGAGATATCTCTATGAGATGCTCTGCCGCGGACGGTCGGATTTTCCTCAACAGTACCGTACGAATCGCTATGCCCGGAACTGGGTGATGGACCTGTACTGGTTGAGCGCCAACTTCAAGAACAAGAGTACGGATCCAACGTTGCTAACGCTTGATGGTTGGACAGTCGCCTGGGAGGTCTTCCATATCCTGGGGCTTCGCGAAACCAGCGACACGTGGGCGTTCGACGATCCCTTCCCGGCGATTCATGAGATGGCTCAGCTCGCCGGGCAGCGGTTCGGAAGGCGTAGCCGGCGCTGGACGTTAGTCCAAAGAAGTTTCCGGAGAGCAGCCCAGATAGCGATGCGGACCGGACACAAGATTCTTTTCGTATGCAAGGGAAATATATGTCGCAGTCCCTTCGCCGAACTGGCCGCCAGGCAGATGATCGGGGCGGGGAAGGAGTTCCGCTCGGCAGGGCACTATCCTGTTCCGGGACGGCGCTCGCCCAAAAACGCTCTGGATGCGGCCCGGTCCTTTACGGTCGACTTAAGCACTCATCAGTCTGTAGTGCTCACCGAAGAGCTGATCGACTGGGCCGATACGATCTTCGTCTTTGACGCCGAGAATCGGGCGTTTTTCGAGGATCATTTTCCCAACGCGCTTCCGAAGGTGCACTATTTCGGCGGACTCGGCCGATCCACTCCCGTGGAAGTTGTGGATCCGTTCGGAGGGAGTATCGACGATTTCCTAGGAGTCTATCGAATGATTCAGAAGGCGCTGACGGACCCGGCGGTGCCGTAGGCATCCAATCGCAAGCAGGGCCGAGCCGATCAGGACGAAAGTCGAAGACTCGGGAACCAGGTGCCACTCCGACTGGATTGAACTCATTAAGAATCTCCGGGACCGTAATGGGTCCAGTGCTGTCCGTTGTAACGATGTTTTGGACAGCAAGGGCTTGATAGATCTGAGCCGATAGGGGAAGAGTCACGGTCACCGTATTCAAAGGCCGGACCCGCTGCACGTTCCGCCTGCGAACGAGCACGTATCCGAGTAGGTGAAGGTATTGCCGGGGGCCATTGTGGCGGTGATTGAGACAGATCCCAAAACCTCTCCAGCGCCGCTACACGTTAAGGGCGTCGTCGTTGAGTTGCCTGGTAGCGATCCGGCTCCTCCGCCTAGGCAGAAGTTTTCGGTGAACGTAACACTGCCGCCAATATGAAAACTTCCAGAAATATTCTGATTTGTTAGTTCAAGAGCAATCTCGTTCAACGCCCAATTCGTGTAAGGAGCGTCGGGTTGAGGAGCGTAACTAGGGTCCAAAGAAGCCAAATACTCATAACTAGAGGGTGGCGTCATTCCACCTCCGCTCCATGCAGCGCCGCCCAACGGCGCGACCCCGAACGACGTATTATCCAAGACCGGAGGAGTGGGGGCTAAACCGGCAGGGGATCCGATCGATCGAGACGCCCTCCTGTAAGAGGTTCTTCTGTCCGCTTTCCTCGCTCACCAGAAAAACTTCACTGATCGCGTCGGTGACCACCCGGTTGATCTCCTCGGGCATGGAGCGATCGAAGCTTCGTAAGCTTGCCTCCACATGGATCACGGGAACGTTGAGCTTGGAGGCCACTATGGCCGAAGCCATGGTCGAGTTGACGTCGCCGACGACCACGACCGCGTCAGGAGCTTCCTGAATCACTATTGGTTCGAGACGTTTCATCACCTCGGCGGTTTGTTGCGCATGTGATCCGGAGCCGACCTCCAGATTGTAGTCAGGATCGGGAAGATTGAGATCTCGAAAGAACTGCCCCGACATGCGGTCGTCATAATGTTGCCCTATAATGTTGCCCTGTATGAACCAGCCTCAGGGCGACGTCCGCATCATCTCGAAACGCCCGAAACAACGGGCTATTTTCATGAAGTTCGGGCGCGCACCGGCTACGCAAATTACTTTGATGCTCATGCCTTAGATGTTCGGCAGTTTGGCCCGCAAAGTGGAGTGAGTGGGTCCATAACCGGTGGCAAAATGCTCTTGTTGCTACGCTCTAGGCGCTACTTCTTGACGTATTTCTTCACGTCCTGTGGGCCGACCTCAGCGCCGTAGATATTCCCCTTCGCGTCGACCGCTACGCCCTCTGCCGCGCTGGTGCCTGTATAGTTGTCGGCCATACGTGTCCTGGTGTTCGGATCTGGAATGAAGGAAACAACCTTGCCATCCTTCAGGCTGCCGCATCGAATACCCCGTTTCCACCCGTTGTGATTCTGAGAGACTGATTCAGACTCCGAGTCCGCCGTGCAAATGGTGTCATGTTTGTCGATGAAGACCCCGCTCGGACGGCTAAACTGGTGCATTTCGGAAATGTAGTTTCCGTCCTGATCGAAAATTTGAACGCGGTTGTTGTTGCGATCGGCGACGTATAGGCGGCCTTTGGAGTCGAACGCTAGGGAATGCGGCTGATCGAATTCGCCGGGACCTGTCCCGTACTTGCCCCAGTGCTTGATCGGCTTGCCATTCTTGTCAAACTTGAAAACAATGTCCTTGCCGGTGCCGTGGCCTTGCGCGACAAAGATGTCGCCATTCTTGGCTACGATCACGTCGTTGGGTTGATAGCAGCATTCCGGCTCGGCCGCTCCGCCCGCCTTGCCGATGGTCATGAGAAGCTTTCCGTCGGGGCTGAATTTAAACACCTGGTTGCCGACTGTGGCCCCTCCCGGCGGAACCATCGAGCCGGGTTGAACACTGCCTCGACCTGCGCCGCGCCCGCGTCCACCCGGAGGTGGCGGCGCATTGTCCTGATAGTCAGTCACCCAGATGTTGTCCTCTTGATCAACGTAAATGCCGTGCGGCGAGATGAACATGCCGGAGCCGAAGCTCTTGAGCACGTTTCCGTCCGGGTCGAACTTAAAAACGACGTCCATTTTCTTGATCTCGCGCGTCTGGGGGTCGAGACAGCTATTGGCGCCGCAGCGCTCGGCCACCCACACCGACTTGCCGTCGCGATCAATGTCCACCGCGCTGGTCGAGCCCATTTTCCGGCCGTCGGGTAACTTCGCCCAGTGTTCAATGGTTTTGTATGGATTCGGCGCGTCGTTGGTAGGTTCCTTGGTATCCGGCGGGGTCTTCGCACCCACCGAGGCGGCGTACGCACCCACTCCCAGAAAACACAGCACTGCAAGCGCGCTCAATGCCAAAAAAATTCTAAGACGTTCACGTGACATGGCAAACCTCCTCAAATCAAACTTTCTCATTAGCAACTTGCGCTGTCAACAACAAATGGGAGAAAGTAGTGTCGCCCGTTAGCGTCGACCGCCACGCCCTCCGCCGCGCTGGCTGAACCCATCTTTCGTCCATTAGGGAGCTTCGCCCATCCAGTGATGGTCCGGTAGGGGTTCGGAGCATCATTCGTGGGCGCCACTTCGGATTGCGCGTACACGAAACTCGCGGCGGCGATGGCAACGGCTAACGCGGCTCGCATTCGACTGCTATTGGACATTACGGCCTCCATGTATCGACCTCGAAGTATATCGAATGACCAGGATATCGTCAAACTGCTCAGGGCAGCCGGTCGCACCACAACTTGATGAGAAGCAATCGAAGCAGGACAATATCCGCCGGTATCGACGCCACCATCAAACGCCCCTGGGCTTTAGACCGCACAGTGTCGTAGACCTTCGGCGAGACCACTCGCAGCAGCCCCTTTGCGCGGCCGAAGATGCGCACTTTCGCCGATTCGATAGCCCTGAAACGTTGTGGTCACCAACCCGAATCAACGGCAAGCTGGCGATACGCGTGAATATTCACGAACCACCGCAGCCGGCGTGAGGATTTCGACATCCTCGTAGGGGCGGTCGTCACGGCCGGCAGGAAGCGCACATCACTGCGGTCACGGAGCAAAACCGTGGTATGAAAGTCCTTCGGAGCGCCTCTGGAATCGCGCGATTCGAACGGGTTCAAGGAAATCGATGCGGGGACTCTCCACGCACTCCTTAACCGCCGACCCAAACGCCTCTTCAGACGAAAGCCGTCTCGAAGATTGTCCCAAGATTGAGCTCTCTGCAAGGAACAAAAGTGAGCGTCGGCGACCATGCGCGCGGTCTCGACCAACGAGATTGCAATCCGCGTCGGCTACATAAAATAAGAGCCATTTCCGCGTGCAGGTTCGGAAGACAGCTGGCACTACCCCACCGCTAACGAGCCTGGGTTTGAGATTCCGGCTTATCAAGATCTCGCAGCCCGCTACACAGATTGCCCCGACGAATCCGACATTCCCCTAGCCCGGGCACTGCGACACGATAGTCAATTTCCGATGGCACAGCATTCCAGACGTTTGCCCCTTCGCTAAAGGGCAGCGAGTTGGTCCACGCCGATGCCGACGCCGAGTGGCGGCATACAAGCGATCATCGTCGCCGCTCGGTTCGTTTTCTCGTACGGTCTCCCGGGACGCCGGGTTCGAACTCAGAATTCGGGATGTCCGGGGTCCCGATCTGCTGTGCGCGATTCGAGGTTTCAGGGCCAGGGGGCACTTGGGTCTTCAATGACATCGACCCGGCAACCGAGAATGCCGACCAGGCGCGCCTCGAGCTCGCTGAGGCGGCTGAGATATTTGAGACCTGGCGCCGAGAACTTCTCGCTCAGGCGTACCGCCACATCGACATCGTTAGTGGAATTTTCCCCGCGTGCGACCGAGCCAAACAGGGATACGCTTACCACGCCGGCCGCGCGGAGTTCCTGTTCATGCGCCTTCAAGGCAGCTATGACCTGGTCGCGTTCCATGCACCCACTTTTGCACAGTCCCATCTTCAGGCAACCCGTCTGTGGCGCAAAACGCGCTGCCTAAAACAATTGCGGCGCGGCTCGCTGGCCTACCGCTCCTAGCCATTTATGGCTGGCCGGGATGGAACAGGCAACTCCGGCGCGGGTGTCACATCGAGCGACCAGTTGAAGCGGGCCAGACGTTCAACGACCTGCGGCGAAGCCCAGCAACTCGGTTTGCATGTCGCGCATTTTCTCGACGAGCCGGTCAGCGAGTGCGACGAGGTCCTGCTTGCTCGCAAATTTTGCGTCCATCTCCGCAAACCTCGCGTCGAGGTACTTTTTGAGTTCTGGGTCCATCACTTCTTCTCTACCGCCTTCTCGAGTCCGTCACCGACGAATTTCCTCATCGTGGCCACGTATCGATCAACGGGAGTGGCCGACTTCGCGCCCAGGCCGTCTATTTTACAGAGTCTTTTCATTGGCCGTGGATGAACGTAAATGAACGTTCGGATCAACGTGCTGCTTGAAGGTCGGCCGGAAACCCTGCCGGAATCTGATCCCCGTCGCACTGACCCCGCCGGGGTCCGGAGGTGTGCTCAGGTCTCTGGCTCCGGGCGCTCACGCGGCGGTCCTGGGCAACACTTCATGCCTTACCGTTTGGCCCAGTTCATCCTCCGCTAACTTCGATCATCTCAGCCAGCGACGAAGGTTGCGGCACGATTTCGCCATGAAGGCGCATTCCCTCGATGTGAAATTCGATGGTTTCTTCCATCAACTCGCGCGTCTCTTCCAGCGTGGGCGCCGCCGCCACGCATCCCGGTAGATCGGGCGCGTAGGCGCTGTATCCGCCGCCAGGACCAGTTTCATAGATCACCGCATATTTCATTTCAGGCCTGCTTGTTTAATGATTGTAGCCAAAGTCTTTGGATGAAGCACGTCGGATGGATGGCCCGCTATCGTCACCGTTCCGGATTTGGACGGATGGTGAAACTGACGATGGCTACCCTTTTGGCGAACCTGCATCCATCCATCTCGCTCGACCATTCGGATCACCCCCCTGACCGTCACTAGCCCAGTCTAGCGTGGGGCGGCCCTCCAGACGAGCGCTCGTCTTGAAATGCCGGGCGTGATCCCGATCAACTTGACCACACAAGCCGGAGGGGGACCTGCTTGCTCTTTCACTTCCTGGATGGCTTCGAGAATCTGAGGCTTGCCGGTGAAGGAGTTCTCCGCGGTCGGTACGAAGTATGGATTCATGTCGAGCTGCAGGGACGGCTATACTACGGCTCCCTCGTCGGGTGTGTCCCGGCTCGCGTGCCGCTTCAGACCGCCTGGCCTTTGCATTGAGCCGATCGAAAAGGTGCGCGGATGCGCCAGCACCGGCGGCTGGGAGCGGCCTTCGCTACGGCCCTAGTTAACGGCATAATTCCGCACATTTCGCTTGACTCGTTGCGCAACCGGAGGCATGAATGGTGACGACCGAAGCGACCGCCAGTAAAGACCGAACGCGGGCGAGTCAGGTGAATTTATGCATATATTCCTCATCGACGGTGAAAATCACGTCACGGCATTCGCCGCGACCAGTCAGGTCAATGTTCCAAAGGGCGGGTACAAGTTCGCGAGCGCCACGGAGCTGGCGACGCTGGCCGCTGGTTGGCCAGTAACGCGCCTGGTGGAGATCTGGAATATGCTGCCGAAGGTAAGCGCGGTCCGAAAGTTTACGGATCGCAAGACGGCCATCCGGCGAATCTGGGGAGCTCTTCAAAAGTTGGAGCCCTCGTCAACCGGGCCAAGCCAGAAAGGCACGGCTGGCCGAGGCAAGGAACCCACTAAAACGGTTCGTGCCAGCGGCCGGGATGGCACGAAGACCGAACTTATCATTGCTCTGCTCAAACGGCCCTCTGGCGCGACACTCAACGAACTTATGGCGGAGACGGGCTGGCAGGCGCACAGTGTCAGAGGGTTCATCAGCGGTCAGCTATCCAAGCGTTTGAGGTTCCGAATCAAGTCATTTAAACGCGCCGGAGAGCGTGTCTACCGAATCCATTAGCAATCAAGATTCAGAAATGAAGGCGAGCAGGGTATGAACATCGTACGTTTTGAAATGAATGTGCCGACGGAAGTGACGCTGCAATGTTCCGAGGGTGTAGCCGTCGAGGGCCGCTACGGCACTCGCATCATGTTCAACTTAGCGGATGGGCGCGTGATGTACGTTCCCCCGATCATTGCCACCAAAATCGAAGGCATCCCTGCCGGGGAAACCTTCAAGCTCCGCAAGGCGGCCGTCAAGACCGGCCAGAAGCGCTCGGTTGAATGGCTGCTCGAGCGGCTAGACCCCGACGAGGGGGAGAACCCCACCGACGTCGTGGACGCCCCAGAGACTCCGTTAGAACGCGACTTACGGGTGTCGGCAGAAATGGCCAACGCCAAGAAAGCCGGCCTTGGGGTCCAGCCGGCAACGTCCATCGACCGGGACGATATCCCACCGTTTGCGCCTTTGAGCAATGGGCAGATCGGAAACCGCGAGAACGGCAGTGCCCTGTCACCCTGTACGTGCATGCCGTCCGCGCCAGCGACCAAGCTAGAGCAAGCGCTCAAGACCGCGATTTCGGCGGCCCATAACGCTGAGAAATTTGGGTCCGAAATCGGCTACGTGGTGCGATTTGACGCGGATGCGATCAAGTCGATGGCGATTACGGTGCTGATTAATATGAGCGAGAGGAGCCCGCGGTGAACGGCGTCTCACCACCAGCGGAGCTAGCCCAGGTGCTCTCGCCTAGCCAAGTCCGCTGTTTCATGGATTGCCAGGCGCGCTGGTGGTTTAAGCACAGCCTTCGATATCCCGACCCGTCTAGCGGAAACATGGCGCTGGGACGGGCGGTGCACACTGCCCTCGCCGAGAATTTCGCGCAAAAGATCGACAGCTATGAGGACCTGCCGATCACGGGAGTCCTCGCTCTGTTCCGCCAAGCTTGGGCCTTCGAGCGCGAGCAGGCGGAGTTTCGCGATGATGAAGACCCGGCAGAGCTCGCCTCCGGTGGCGAGATCCTGATGGCGAAGTACCTCGACCGTGTGGCTCCCTGGATTGAGCCGGTAGGAGTGGAGTTACATGTCGTGGGCGAGATCGCCGGTGTCCGGGTTCAAGGCTGGGTCGACCTGCTTGACGTAAGCGGCCGGATCATCGACATCAAGACCTCGGCCCGCAAGCCAAACTGCATCGACCCGGAGTACCGGTTTCAAATCGCTACTTACGCGCAGCTGACGCATGGAGCAAGCGGCGAGGCGCGCATCGACACTCTCGTCAAAACCAAGACTCCCGCTCTGGTGACCCAAAGCTTCACCGTCACCGAGCAGGACCTTCTCGCGACGCGCGAACTTTATCCCTTAGCGCAACGGGTCATGCGATCGGAATTGTACATGCCGAACCGGCTCTCGTTAAGCTGCTCCCGGCGCAATTGCTCGTATTGGAGGAACTGCGAGCGCGAATGGGGTGGAGAGGTACCGGAGACATGAAACCGACTCGTGATTCACGGTACCTCGCCTGGATTCGGACCTTTCCGTGCCTCGTGTGCGGGGCGACCAGAGGAATTGAAGCTTCGCACACCGGGCCCCGAGGCCTGGGGCAGAAGTCGCCAGATTCGTCGGCGATTCCCCTGTGTGCCAAGCACCACCGGACGGGAAGGGACAGCTATCACAAGTTAGGAGCGCGACGGTTCGCCGAAGTACATAATCTCGACATTCCTGCTGTAGTCCGGCGATTGAACCTGAAGCCCTTCATCCGCATTGAATCCGGCTCGTTCGTCGGCTACCTGGACGATCGCCAGTACGTCCTCGGAACGACGAACACCGGAGTTCAGACGGCGGTTCGCAAAATGGTCACCATCTGTGGGGAGGACCGCATAGACCGATTGCGCGAAAAGGCATCCGCATGAGCTGGAGTTTAGAGGAACCCGAGGAGCCGCCGATTTGCGAATGCAAATATGACGAGGCCCGCGACGAAATGGACCGCGAAGATTGCCCATTCCACTGCGATCTTGCCGATTCCGACGCGGTAGATGATGTGCGCCAGATTCAGCGCAAGAAGCCAGATTCAATAACCGCGAACCAACGGGAGGGTGCAGCGTGAATGGAAAGGTCGCAGCGACTGAAGTTCCAGGCGATCTAGCCCGAGCGCTCACCACTGCCATGTATGAAATTTAGGTTCGTTCTGCTCGGCCCGGACGACGAACCGGACGCGCGTCGAGTTGCCCCGGAGGGGGCTGGGAAGGGATTCAACTATGGCCGAGGGCTGCGGTACGAGCAAAAAGGAGCGGCCATCGTCCGAGTGGAAGAGCGCGAGAATGGTGGTTCGAAATCCAAGCTGTTAACAAACTTCAACGCCCGAATCGTGCGCGATCTCATCCTGGATGATGGCGAGGAGCAGAGGCGCCATTTCCGAGTGGAGGCCGAAATAGGCGGACGAAGAGTTGCCTTCGCTGTGTCCGCGGCGGAGTTCAGCCGGATGGGCTGGGTACTCAACAAGCTGGGACCGCAGGCGATCATTTATCCGGGCCAGCAACAGCATGCCCGCGCCGCGATCCAATGGTTATCCGGGCACATTCCGCAAGAACGCGTCTTCACCCACTTGGGCTGGAGGAAGCACGGTCCTCATTGGGTGTACCTCCATGCCGGGGGCGCCCTGTCTGCCGGCGGACCGGCATCTGGCTTGCAGGTACAAGTCCCGACCGCGTTGCAGACCTACCAATTGCGATCTCTGAACGACCCCGAAGAGTTGATGCGAGCCGTCCGCGCGAGTCTGCGTTTCCTGTCTGTCGCACCCGATCGAATCAGCTTTCCACTGCTAGCGGCCGTCTATCGAGCTCCCTTCGGTAAGGTGGATTTCAGCGTCTTTCTTTCCGGCAAAACGGGAGTCTTCAAAACCGCCTTGGCGGCGCTGTGCCAACAGCATTTCGGAGCCACGATGGATGCCAGTCGTCTGCCCGCTAACTTCGCTTCGACCGCGAATGCGATCCAAAGCCTGGCCTTCCACGCAAAGGACGCATTGCTCGTGGTTGATGACTTTGCGCCGACTGGAAGCCAGCGGGACAGCGAGTTGAACCAAGTCGCCGAACGGCTCTTCCGGTCCACCGGCAACCAGCAGGGACGGAGCCGGCTCGGCAGCGACGGACAAGTGAGAGCGCCGAAACCGCCACGCGCCTTGGTGCTGGCTACCGGGGAAGAAGTTCCTCCCGGCCAGAGTATTCGCGCTCGCCTGCTGGTGGTGGAGGTAGGCCCCGGGGAGGTGAACCGATCCCAACTTACCGAATGCCAGCGCTCAGGGTATGCAGGGCAACTGGCGCAATCGATGGGTGCGTTCGTGATTTGGATTGCCAGCCGCTACGAGGAACGACAGGAGCGGCGGCAGGCCAGAGCATTGGTAATTCGCAGCCAAGGATATGGACGTGCGATTCACGCCCGCCTGCCTGCAACCCTGGCGGAGTTACAGAGCGCCTGGGAATTATTCCTCGAGTTCGCGCGCGAAGTAGGTGCAATTAATCAACAGGAAGCTGAGGAACTCGAAGGGCGAAGGCAGCGAGCGTTTACCCAGCTGTGTCCGCTCCAAGCCAAGCACCAAAACGCCAGTGACCCAGCATTGCGTTTTCTGGCCTTGTTGCAAGCGGGGCTGGCCTGCGGACGCGCCCACGTGGCGGACCGCCGGGGCGGGGCGCCAGAGGAGGCGACAGGATGGGGGTGGCAGACCAGATCTAACGGTCGTGGGTTGGTGCCGAAGGGCACTCGAATTGGCTGGGTGACGGGCGGTGACTTATTCCTGGACCCAGCGGCGAGCTATCACGTGGCCCAGGAGCTGGCCGGGTCCGAGCGCTTGGTAGGGGAACAAACGCTGCGCCACCGGTTGCACGAGCGCGGCCTTCTGGCCAGCGTTGACGCAGGCCGCCAGATGGTGCAGGTACGCCGCATCTTGGACGGCGCTCTAAGACAGGTGCTCCATCTGAACGCCAGTGCGCTGGGTGGAGACGGGTGCATAGCTCTCCCGGACGTTGCCGTTCCAGTCGGGGATCGCACTAAGTAATTAAATGAGAGCCGTACTCAACAGTAATGTCGGATTTGTCAGGTATCTCGAAACAAGGGTTGCGGACGAGCATTGAAGCATCATCACCCGCGGCCGATGACCCCTGTCCCGCCGACACGGGTAACTTGACCGGGTCCAATCGACCGCATAATGTTGATGCAAGCTGGGAGGAGAGGCAGCAGGTCCACGAGCCGATTCGACTGGGCGCGAAGAATTAGAACCGCGATCTTCCGGCCGGTGAGATTCTGCTCGTACTCGAGACCCTTGTCCATCGTCAAGAAGACCTCGAATCCGCGGCTCTCAGCCAGCGAAAGCAGTACACCGTTCTTCTTGCCGGCGAGCCCAGCTTCCGGCACGGTTCGGCATTCGTGGTCCGGCAAGCTGTTCTTGAGCTTACGCGGGATGCACTCGTCGAGCAGCACCTTCATCCAAGTTGTTCAACCAGCAGCGACTTGGCGAATTCCAGCGCGCCAACAGCGGCTTCCCTGGACACCGTGGGAAAATCATCGAGGAACTCATTCAAAGTCTCGCCACCTTCCAAGTAATCGAGCAGAGCCTGAAAGGGGACCCTCGTCCCTCGAAAAACGGGCGTTCCCCCGAGGATCTCTGGGTCTTTTACGATGACTTCGTTGGCTGGAACCGATTCCATATGTCTCCCGAGTGGCGCGCCGAACAATATCAGTCTACCTTCAGTTCAACGTATTGTAGGGGGCCTTCTTCCTTCAGT
>JBEKBK010000203.1:0-13562 GCA_050015435.1 Bryobacteraceae bacterium | reverse complement strand
GCGACGCCTTCGTCTTCATCGACCGGGAAACCGCACGCATCACCACTATCCTCGGCTATCCCACCCGCAGGCTCGCTCAGGTGGCCTGATCGGAAAATTTCAAATATGTTTGGCTAGAGTTTGAAAGCAAGGAGCGGAGTGCCGTGAACGAAAGCCGCTGGTAGAGTCTTGATAGGAAGACCATGAAACAACAACCAATCGCCACCGAGAACGATGCCCGCTGGGCTTCGGTTGTCGCGCGTGATCCGAACGCGGATGGCAAATTCTACTATTCGGTCAGGACCACCGGCGTCTACTGCCGTCCTTCCTGTGCCGCGCGCCTGGCACGGCCGGAGAACGTGCAATTTCACTCGACTTGTAAAGATGCCGAGAAAGCAGGATTCCGGCCCTGCAAGCGGTGCAAACCGGATCAACCCTCGATGCACGAACAACACGCCGCGAAGATCGCCCAAACATGCCGGCTCATCGAAACTTCGGGAGAAGTACCGGCGCTTGAACAACTGGCAAAACATGCTGGATTGAGCATCTATCATTTCCACCGCGTCTTCAAAGGAGTCACCGGGCTGACGCCAAGAGAATACGCGGCAGCGCATCGCGCGAAGCGGATGCGGAACCAGCTCGGCAAGAGCGCTACGGTGACCGAGGCGATTTACGACGCCGGATACAACTCGAACGGGCGTTTCTACGCGACCTCGAATGAGGTCCTGGGTATGACCCCATCTGACTATCGCGACGGCGGCGCTCGCACGGACATACGATTTGCCGTGGGCGAGTGCTCTCTCGGATCTATTCTTGTGGCCCGAAGCGAGCGGGGAGTCTGCGCCATCCTTTTGGGCGACGATCCCGATGCGCTGGCGCACGATTTGCAAGATCGTTTCCCGCGGGCCAATCTGATCGGCGGTGATCAACAATTTGAAAAGCTCGTCTCAAAAGTTGTAGGCCTGGTCGAATCCCCGGCCGTGGGACTCGATTTGCCGCTCGACATTCGTGGAACGGCGTTCCAGCAGCGTGTCTGGCAAGCCTTGCGCGAAATCCCGGCCGGCTCAACGGCTAGCTACCTGGACATTGCGAATCGGATCGGTTCGCCGAAATCGGTTCGCGCGGTCGCTCAGGCTTGCGGGGCGAACGCGTTGGCTGTCGCGATTCCCTGCCATCGTGTCGTGCGTACAGATGGCGGACTCTCCGGCTATCGATGGGGTGTCGAACGGAAGCAGGCTCTTCTTGAACGAGAGGCACTTTCTTGACCGATTGGGACCGACTGTCTGAAGATCTTGACGCGCAAGGTTGCTCGGTCGCCGAGAAGCTTCTCTCTCCGGATGAATGCCAATTGATCGCGGGCTTGTATCCGCAAGACGACATCTTCCGCAGCCGTGTCGTGATGGGGCGGCACGGTTTCGGACGCGGAGAATATAAGTACTTCAGCTACCCTCTCCCGGATCTGGTGGCGAGCCTTCGTGAAGAATTCTACCCGCGTCTTGTGCCGATCGCGAATCGCTGGAATGGTGCGATGGGGCTGGAGGTTCGCTATCCCGAGAAGCACGCCGATTTCATCGAGCGCTGCCATGAAGCCGGTCAAACCAGGCCTACTCCACTCCTTCTCCAGTATGGGGCCGATGATTACAACTGCCTACATCAGGATCTCTACGGCGAGCATGTATTTCCTCTCCAACTCGCGATTCTGCTATCGGAACCCGATCGCGACTTTACGGGCGGGGAATTCGTGATGACGGAGCAGCGGCCGCGTATGCAATCGCGCCCGATCGTGGTGCCGCTTCGCCAGGGCGACGGCGTCATATTCGCGGTTCATCATCGGCCGGTGAAAGGGACGCGCGGTGTCTATCGCGTGAATCTCCGGCACGGTGTCAGCCGCATCCGCACCGGGGAGCGATATACGGTCGGCATCATCTTTCACGACGCCAAGTGAATGCGAGTTCGGCCTGATATCATGACTTCGAATGTTTCGGGTTAGTGCAATTATTTCGCGTCGGTTCTCATGGAGAATGATGATTTTGGGCGCGTGCATCGGTTTTCCGGTGGGAGTCCTCGTCATCGGATGGCGTGACTACCCGTGGGCTGCCGTTCCGATCGTGGCTGCCTCCATCGTTGTACTTAACCCAGTTATGGACCAAGACCTTCCGACTCTAATCGGACTGGACATGCTAAAGTCGGCGAGGACATATATCTCCGGTGCGCTGATTATCGCGGCGGTTGCAATTTCGGCCCCTAATATTAAGGCGTTCCTGAATCGCTTCTCGAACGGACAGTAAACTCTTGAACGTTCTTCTCTTCGGCGCAACGGGCATGGTCGGCCAAGGTGTGCTGCGGGAATGTCTGCTCGATCCTGAGGTGCAGCTCGTGCTGACGGTCGGTCGAACTCGTACCGGCATCGAAAACCCCAAACTGCGAGAGATGCTAATGCAGGATTTGTGGCAGGATGCGTCGATTGGCTTCGACGCCTGTTTCTTTTGTCTCGGCGTTACCTCCGCGGGATTGAAGGAAGCGGAGTACGAGCGCCTGACCTACGGACTCACATTGTCCGTCGCGGAGGCCCTGGCGAGACTCAATCCGCAAATGACATTCGTCTACGTCTCCGGCGCGGGCACGGACAGTTCGGAGCAGGGAAGAATCCACTGGGCCAGGATCAAGGGCAAGACCGAGAATGCGCTGTTGCGTCTGCCATTCAAGGCGGCATACATGTTCCGGCCCGGCGTGATCCAGCCGTTGCATGGAATTCAGTCCACTAAGCCTTTGTTGCCGGTGCTCCCCCGGCTTCTCCCTAATTCGATCCTGACCACGGAACAGATTGGACGCGCCATGCTCGCGGTTGTCCGGCATAGTGCTCCGAAGCGGGCGTGGAAAGCCGGGATATACGGGCGCTTAGCTGACCGCGTCGGCGAGCACGCGGACGTGGTCATCCCGGACCTCGGCATACCCTCCGGTGACGTTGAAGCGGTCGGTCTTACCTGTTGAGGTAATTGTCAGCAAGCCTTCGCCAAGTTCGCTTAGCAGCGCCGCATGCCCTGCGAGGACGCCGAAGTAGCCGTCTTTTCCGGGAATCTCGGCCCATTCGGCACGAGTTTGCAGCACCAGTTTTTCCGGAGTCGCGATCTCGATCTCAAAGCTGTCCGCCATACGTTAACCGGCTTTCTTGATCTGCTCCCACTTCTCGAGGACGTCTTCGATCGACCCCTGCATGTAGAACGCCTGTTCGGGAATCTCGTCGTGCTTCCCTTCCACCACTTCTTTGAAGCTGCGCACCGTGTCCGCCACCTTGACGTATTTCCCCTTGAGTCCGGTAAATGCCTCGGCGACAGTAAACGGCTGCGAAAGGAAACGTTGGATCTTGCGCGCCCGCGTGACCGTGATCTTGTCTTCGTCCGAAAGTTCGTCCATTCCCAGAATCGCGATAATGTCCTGCAGGTCTTTGTAACGCTGCAAGGTCAGCTTCACGGCTTGCGCTACGTTGTAGTGCTCCTGACCAATCACCAGCGGATCCAGAATGCGCGACGTGGACGCGAGCGGATCCACCGCCGGGTAGATGCCCATTTCGGAGATTGATCGCGACAAGTTGGTGGTGGCGTCCAGGTGAGCGAAGGTCGTGGCCGGCGCGGGGTCCGTATAATCGTCCGCGGGAACGTAGATGGCTTGCACCGAGGTAATCGAGCCGGTTTTAGTCGACGTGATTCGTTCCTGTAGATCGCCCATTTCACTGGCAAGGTTCGGCTGATAACCCACTGCGCTCGGCATACGTCCCAGCAGCGCGGAGACTTCGGATCCCGCCTGAGTGAACCGGAAAATATTGTCGATGAACAAAAGTACGTCCTGATTCTCTTCGTCGCGGAAATATTCGGCGACGGTCAGGGCGGTCAAAGCCACTCGCAAACGCGCGCCGGGAGGCTCCGTCATCTGGCCGTAGATCAGCGCGCACTTCGATTTACGCCAGTCATGCGGATCGATCACGCCCGATTCCTGGAACTCGAGCCATAGATCGTTTCCTTCGCGGGTTCGTTCGCCCACTCCCGCGAATACCGATACGCCGCCATGCTTCTGAGCCAGGTTGCTGATCAGTTCCTGAATGATGACCGTCTTGCCGACGCCCGCGCCGCCGAACAAACCGATCTTGCCACCGCGTAAGTAAGGCTCCAGCAGATCGATGACTTTGATGCCAGTCTCGAACATCTGCAGTTCTGTCGCCTGTTCGTCAAATGCGGGCGCCTGGCGGTGAATGGGGTAGCGCTTTTCCGTAAGGACGGGACCCATCTTGTCCACCGGCTCGCCGATCACGTTCAGCACGCGACCCAGCGTCTGCTTGCCCACTGGAACGGTCACGGGTTGACCCAGGCTCTGAGCGTGCATGCCCCGCACCAGACCATCGGTCGGTTGCAGCGCGATAGTACGCACACGGCTCTCGCCAATGTGTTGGGCCACTTCGCAGATGATGTCGATCGGATCGGGCACGTTGAACCCTTCGCTGGTTATGCGAATCGCTGTGCGGATCACCGGGATCTGCCCTTCCGGAAACTCGACGTCCACGGCCGGTCCGGCCACTTGAATCACTTTTCCTACTGCGTTCATAGAATCCTCAATTTTCAACTTAGCGTGCTTTTAACCTAGAGCCGCTGCGCCACTGACGATCTCGATAATTTCGCGAGTGATGCTGGCCTGCCGCACGCGGTTCATATACAGCGTCAGCTTGTCGATCATCTCCGCTGCATTCGTGCTGGCTGCCTCCATGGCGGTCATACGGGCCGCATGCTCCGCCGCCACGGATTCAAGCAGCGCCCGGTAGATCTGAAATTTGACGTAACGCGGCAGCAGACTCCCCAGCAGCTCCTCGGGCCTTTGCTCGTAAATGTAGTCGACCGTAGCTTCCGTTTTCGGAACCTCGATCGGGAGCAATCGCTTGAACGTGAGCCTTGAAGCCATCACGCTCTTGAACTCGTTGCCAAACAGATAGACTGCGTCTACTTCGGCTTTGGAAAATGCGTCGATAATTCCTTGCGCGATACGCTCGGCGTCGGCAAATTGCACATGACGGAAAAGATCGATGTGTTCGCCGCGAATGTTCCGGCCGCGTTTGCGAAAATAATCCCGCCCCTTCTTGCCGATCAGCTCGAAGATCAGCTCGTTCGAGCGATGCTCGTCGGCGAAGCGCTCCGCCAGCTTGATCAGGTTGGCGTTGAAGCCCCCGGCCTTTCCGATATCGGCGGTGATGACCACCATCAGAACCCGCTTTTCAGGACGCACCGCCAGCATCGGATTCGACTCCCCTTCGGGACTCTGGCTGGCAGCCTGGGCGACGTTCTCCAGTATCTGCTGCAGCATTTTTCCGTAGGGACGGGACGCGATGGCACGGTCCTGCGCCCGGCGCAGCTTGGCGGCCGAAACCATCTTCAGCGCCTTGGTGATCTGCTGCGTGTTCTTAACCGAGCGGATCCGCCGCCGGATATCGATCAAACTCGGCATCTATTTCGCTTGTTGCTCCTGCACGAAGCGGGCTTTGAATTCCTTGATCGCCGCGGTCATCTGGGCTTTCAACGCATCGTCCAGGGACTTCTTCTCTCGAATCGAGTTCAGCAGCGCAGGATGCGCGTTCTCGACGAACTTATACAGCCCCACCTCGAACGGCCGGCACTGCTCCACCGGCAAGTCGTCGAGGAAGCCTTCGCCGGCTGCGTAAATGATCAGGACCTGCTTCTCCACCGGAAGCGGAGAGTACTGACCCTGCTTCAGAATTTCCACCATGCGGGCGCCGCGAGTGATTTGCGCCATGGACGCCTTGTCCAGTTCCGAGCCGAATTGCGCGAACGCAGCCAGAGCGCGGTACTGCGCCATGCTCAAACGAAGACTGCCGGCCACCTGGCGCATCGCCTTGATCTGCGCGTTGCCGCCGACGCGGCTCACCGAAATACCGACGTCAATCGCGGGACGAACGTTGGAATTGAACAAGTCGGTTAACAGATAGATCTGACCGTCGGTGATCGAAATTACGTTAGTCGGAATGTAAGCGGATACGTCGCCGGCCTGCGTCTCAATGAACGGCAGCGCGGTCAGCGATCCACCGCCCAACTCGTTAGAGAGCTTCGCCGCTCGTTCGAGCAAGCGGCTGTGCAGATAAAACACGTCGCCGGGGAACGCCTCGCGCCCGGGCGGACGGCGCAGCAGCAGCGAAATCTCGCGATACGCCGCGGCGTGCTTGGAAAGATCGTCGTAGATGCAGAGCGCGTGACGTTTGGTATCGCGGAAATATTCGCCAATCGCGCAGCCGGCATACGGCGCAATGTATTGCATCGGCGCTGGATCGGAGGCCGTGGCCGCCACCACGATGGTGTACTCCATCGCGCCGTAATTTTCGAGCGTCTTCACCACCTGCGCCACGGTGGACCGCTTCTGGCCGATCGCGACGTAAATGCAAATCACGTCGCCGCCTTTTTGGTTCAGAATCGTGTCGATCGCGACCGTGGTTTTGCCGGTCTGGCGATCGCCGATCACCAGCTCGCGCTGCCCGCGGCCAATCGGGATCATCGCGTCGATGGCTTTGATGCCGGTCTGCATCGGCTCTTTCACGGGTTGCCGATCGACCACGCCTGGCGCAATGCGCTCGATCTGGTTGTAGCCTTTGGATTCAATCGGACCCTTGCCGTCGATCGGCAGTCCCAGCGCATCCACCACGCGCCCGATCATTCCCTCGCCCACCGGCACGGACATAATCCGTCCTGTCCGCCGGACCTCGTCGCCTTCCTTGATCCCCTCGTAATTGCCGAGGAGCACCGCGCCGACGTCCTCTTCTTCGAGGTTGAGCGCAATTCCGGACACGCCGCCCTTGAACTCAATCAGCTCGCCGGCCATCACGTTTTCGAGGCCGTAGACGCGCGCGATGCCGTCGCCCACCGAAATTACGGACCCCGTCTCGGCGACGTCGATCGCTTGCTGGTAATTCTCGATCTCCTCGCGCAACACGCGCGAGATTTCATCTGCTCGAATCTGAGACATAAGTTCCTTTGGTCAGCGGCCCGTCAATAGCCGCTGGCGAGCTTCGCCCGCATCCGTTCCAATTGCCCCCGCACGCTTCCGTCGTAAACGGTCGAGCCAACCCGCGCAACCACACCCGCCAGAAGCATGGGATCAGTGGCATATCTGAGCTTCGCCATTTTCCCCGACAAGCGCGACAGTTGCGCCCCCAGATCCGCGCGTTGAGTTTCCGTCAGTGCCTGAGCGCTCGAAACGTCCGCCCGGATGTAGCCCAACTTTTCATCAAGAAAGAGCTCGAACCCCTCGACGATGGAAGAGAATTCGTGAATGCGGCGATGATCAATCACTACAAAGACAAAGTTCCGTACCTGCGTGATCACGGACGGCGGCATCAGCCGGGCCATCACTGCACGCTTGCGCGCCGGTGGAATCGCAGGAGAAAGCAACGCATTGTGCAGAGCCGTGGAGCCGGTGATGGCCGCCTCAACGGCACGAAGTTCCGTGAGCACCCGGGCTCCGTCAATGCGTGACCCTGGAGCCGTGACCACTTCTACCAGGGCTCGCGCGTACCGGCTTGCCGCTACCGACAACATTTAATTTTGGGACCCCTGCTGCAGCTTCTGCTGTTTCAGATCGTCTATAAATCCGTCGGCCAAGCCGGCCACCAGGTCTGGGCTGAGATGGGCTCGAACGCGCTGCTCGGCCAACTGAAGCGCCAGATCGGCGGCGTAGGCGGAGAGATCCCTGCGAGCCGTCTTACCAGCCGACTCAATTTCCTGCTCTCCTTGGATCTGCAGCTTCTTGATCTGTTGGGTGGTTTCTTCGCGGATGCGCCGGCCTTCCTGCTCCATTTCCGCCTGGGATTGTTTCCGGAAATTGTCTATCTCGGCTCCCAGCGCGCCCAAACGCGCTTCCATTTCGGCGAATCTCTTTTCGGCTTCACGCTTCAGTTGCTGAGCTTCAGCAATGCCCTTCTGGATGCCGGTGGTGCGGGATTCCAAAAATGGCGGTAGGGTCTTCGCCATCAAATACCCGAGCCCGGCCGCAAGAATAATGAAATTAGCCCACTTCCAGACAATCATTGAATCGCCGGATTCCTGCGCCGCGGCTTCCTGTGCCAGAAGCACGCCACCGCACGACATCAAAAGAAAAACGGACAGCGCCAGACGCTTCATGTGGTCGCCCGAGTCTTCCGGGCCAGAACAGCCGCGGCGATTTCGTCCGCCAGAACCGTGCTGGTTGTTTCTAAATTTCGTTTAGCCGCCGCAGCGTCCGCCACGATCTGTTCGCGAGCCGCGCGCACGGATGCTTCAGAGCGCTGCCGAGCCTCGGCAATTTGCGCAGCCTGATCCTGGAGCCACTGACGCCGTATCTCCTCCTGCGCGCGATATACTTCGGCGCGGGCATCACGGAATTTAGCTTCATATTCCTGCTGTTTGCTATCCGCCGCAGCCAGACTTTGCGCTGCCGCTTTTCTTGCGCCCTCGGTCAATTCGTTCCGTTGCTTCAACACCTTATCGAGAGGTCGAAACAACATCGCCTTGAGATAGAAATGCAGAATCAACAGCAGGATAACCGTGGGGATGGACTTGAGTATTATCCCACCTAGGGCCTGGATAGTCTGTTCCATTTAGATTTTTGCTGGGAGCAAGCTAACGGCACACAAGACGGCCTACGACTGACCGACTCTGAATACGCTAAGATATCACAGCGGGCGGGTTACGGTCAACTTTTGACCGTCTTTTCGGGCAATTTGCTGAAGTTTATGCTGTCTGCGCGACAGAGCGAGCGGCTGCGGCAGCCGGCGTCTTCGGGGGTGCCGCGTCGGCGTCAGTCCCGGCTTCCGGCACCGATCCCGGCTTGGGCAGGCCGATCTTTTGCCGGATCGCGGCATCTATACGCTCGCGGATTGCGTGATTCTCCAGCAGGAAGGTCCGCGCATTCTCCCGGCCTTGTCCCATGCGCTCGCCCTGGAAACTGAACCACGAGCCGCTCTTCTCCACCACGCTTTGCTCCGCGCCTAAATCCAAGAGGTCTCCTTCTTTCGAGATCCCATGGCCGTAAAGAATATCGACTTCGGCCTCTCGAAAAGGCGCGGCAACCTTATTCTTCACGACCTTGACTTTGGTGCGATTGCCGATCACCTGATCGCCGTCTTTCAAAGCGGCAAGGCGGCGGACTTCCACGCGCACCGAGGAATAGAACTTCAGTGCGCGTCCGCCCGTAGTCGTCTCCGGGTTGCCGAACACCACCCCGATTTTCTCGCGCACCTGGTTGATGAAGATGAGAACCGCGTTCGCACGTGACAATGCCGCGGTCAGCTTGCGCATGGCCTGGGACATCAGACGCGCGTGCAGTCCCATGAAGCTGTCGCCCATTTCCCCTTCGAGCTCGGCTTTAGGAACCAGTGCGGCGACCGAATCAACCACTAATATGTCAATCACGTTCGACGCGACCAGGGCGTTGGTAATTTCGAGCGCTTGTTCGCCGCAATCCGGTTGCGAGACCAGCAGACTGTCGACGTCCACTCCTGGTTTTCGAGCGTACCCGGGATCGAGCGCATGCTCCGCGTCGATAAAGGCTGCGCAACCGCCGGCCCCCTGCGCCTCGGCGATCACGTGCAGCGCGAGTGTGGTCTTGCCCGAGGACTCCGGTCCAAATACTTCAATGACGCGTCCGCGCGGAAATCCGCCGACGCCCAGCGCGGCGTCAATCGAGATCGAGCCGCTCGGGATCACGCTGACCTGCTGTGCATTCCGAGAGCCAAGCTGCAAGACCGCGCCCTTTCCAAATTGCTTTTCCATTTGCAGGACGGTTTGCATGATCAGGCGCGAGCGATCGTTAGCCATGGATACTCCTCGCCCAATTGGTGCTGGGGGAATTCCGAAACTCTCACCAAAATTTCGTGGCATACTGGCTAAACACCCCGACGTGTCTTAGCGATACCGCCGCCCGAATCAAGGAGACGCATACGCATCGGAGACAATTCATCGAAACCGCAACCCTGACGGCTCTGGCGGGCCTGGCCACCGGTTGCGCGGTACAGAAGACCAGTGCTTCGGCAGCCCCGCCGCCACCCGTTCCTACCTCGAGCCCGGTGGCGCGCACTCCACTCAACCTAGCGCTTCCCCGGATTTCCTGGGAGCGGGTGACTCGAACCACCGTCGGGCTGCGCCCGCATCGGGACGGGGGCTTCGTCCTGAAGGGCGAAAAGTTTGACGAGAAGCTGGTGGTCCACGACTACGGCTTTGGTGGAACTGGGATGTCGCTCGCGTGGGGCTGCGGATCGATGGTCGCGGATATCGCGCTCGAACAGAGCGAGCGCCGCGCCGCGGTTATCGGCTGCGGCTCGCCGGGCCTGACTGCTGCGCGGCAGTTGCAGCGCCGAGGGTTCGAGGTGACCATCTACACCATGACCGTGCCCCCGGACACGACGTCGAACATGTCGCTGGCCGGCTTCACTCCGACCACGGCCTTGATCGCCCCAGAGCGGCGCACGCCGGCCTGGGACGCCCAGTTCCGCAAAGCGGCTGAAATTTCTTACCGCCAGCTCCAGCTGATGGTGGGCGAGCCCCAATACGGCGTTTACTGGATCGACAACTATAACGCCACGGACAATCCGAATCCTCCCGCGGGCGGAGGGGGTGCTGCAGAAGGCGGCGAGGACCTGCTTCCCGAAGCGTTGCGAACGGGCCGCGATCGCGAGGTGTTCGGCCCGGGCGAGCATCCTTTCCCTACCAAATACGCGATTCGAACCTCAGCCTTGGCCATCGAACCCAATAAGTATCTCGACGCGCTGGTGCGCGATTTCCTGATGTTCGGCGGCAAAATCGTGATTCGCAAGTTCGATACGCCGCGCGACTTGATGTCGCTGACCGAATCGGTCATCGTCAACTGCACGGGCCTGGGATCGAAAACGCTCTTCAGCGACAACGAACTGGTTCCGATCAAGGGACAGCTCACGGTTTGTGTTCCGCAGGCGGAAGTGAATTACCGGGCGTTTGGCCGTCTACCCAACAGCGCGAGTGGGGCCCCCGCAGCGAACATCAATCCGCGAAGCGACGGTATTGTGGTCGGCAATATGATGGAACGCGACAATTGGACGCTCGAACCTAACCTGGAAGTGCGCCAGAGGAACGTGGACGCGGCCATCCAGTTTTTCGCCGCGATGCGCGCCCCCTCGCCCGGTGTTCGGCTGACCAAGTCCGGGCCGCCCCGAGTCCTGCCTAGCCTGGAGAGCTTCTACAGCCAAGAATCGTAACCGGGTTTGGATCTGCGTGTCTAATCAAAAGATAAATCGAAAGGCACTTGTCAGCAAGAGGGGTTCCTCCCTAGGATCTGTGAATGGACCTCGGGGATCGGCTTCGGCTATTCGAACTCGTCTATTCAAGGGTGAAAAAGCGCATCATCGAAGCGGCGCGGCGTAAGCCCAAATCCGGACTCGATGATGCCAGCGGCGGCCAGCCGAATCGGGAGGGCCAAGACCCTGAAGTCCGCGCAGACTCCCCGCCGCTGAAGATGGACGATTAGATGCGCAGGCATGGGGTCTCCCGATTACGTTGTACAATTGCTGTTTTGGGATCGGGGCTTGATAGGGTACAGGAATGTCGAGATGCGTGCGGCAGCGTTGAACGTTGTCCGGAAGTTGCAACGAAGCAGTGACCTCTTCGCGCGACGCGACAATCAGTTCATAGCCAAACTCTTCAAGGATTTTCGCGGTCGACTTGGCTTTCTTCGTTTGCGTGACCTTTTCAGTGTGTAGAAGACCAGGAGCGAAACATCGGGTAGTGCTCGTTCACTTTCTTGGCATCGTCTTTGACGTTGCCGAGGGTCCCGGTTGTAGAACAGGCAAGGCCCTTACCTCCCATCGGCGCATGCTGAAGGGGAGCGAAGCTTCCCGAGGACGACCACAAGACTCTGGAATCTGAATCGCGCCCCGCCAACGGCGATTCTGTCAAGCGTCCGTTCGATGTCAATCCGTTCAACCATTGCGGATCAGGCTGGTCTTTCAGGAAATAGTCCCGGCATCCATCGTGAGGCGAGTGCGGCGGGAAAGGCAAGGCGGAGCGGCGCGCGGGGATTATCGGAAACCAGCACACCTTTGTCCACGAGCGCGGATACGATGCGACGCGCCTGCCGCTCGCCTCGGCCTACGACCGTGTCCGCTTTGCCGCGCGGAAGTTCACCGCGGTACAGTACGGCTTCGAGGATGCTGCCGGACTTGGAGGGAAGCGCACCCATGCGAATTTCCTCTTCAGCCCAAAGCAGAATGCGAGCGCGCAGCCGGCCCGGTTGAACAAGACTCTCCATAAAGGTCACCTGATCAATACACACCGTCAGGAAGAATCGCGTGAATTCGGCGAGCGCTTCCTCGCTCAAGGCGCCGCGTCCGTCCAGATCGTTGCGGCGCGGCTGATCGCAGTTGGCAAGCAGCGCTTTGTATTCCTGAACGTCGCGTGCAAGCCCGCGAGATACGGACCAGACTGCTCCTGTGTCAAGCCTTTCGAGCAGTAATGCGTGGGACATCAGCCGTGCGACGCGGCCATTGCCGTCGAGGAAGGGGTGCATCCAAAGAAGGCGATGGTGGGAGGCCGCACTCGACAGGATGGATTCGGTCTTGCCAAGCTGGCCGTATATGTCCGTAAAGCGCTCGAGAAATCGCGGCAGTGCGCCGGGGCTTACGGCGATGTGGGCACCGACTTTCACATCCCGCCTGCGTAGTTCGCCCGGGATCAGTCGTACGCGTTCTTTGTTGGCCGGGTCCTCGACCCAAAGCAGATCATCCGGGAGAAACTCGCAGAACCGGCGATGGATTTCGCAGATGCCTTCCGTCGTAACTGCGCGGCCGTCCTTCAGCCCGCCGTCGTCGATCCACGCCTGAACCCGGATGTGTGCTTTGGCTTCGAGTTGCAGATCCCGCTTGCGCGTGTCCTGACTGTAGTCGTTCCTGAGTGCGCGCTCGATGTCGATCGGGTGGGTATCATGTCCTTCAATGAGATTGGAGTAATAGCAGTTCATCGAGCGGACGAGATCGGCGAGCGACGTAAGCAGGCTCGCTGGCAGGCTGCGCCGAAATCCTGCTGATTTTTGAGTGAGGTCAAAGGCAAGGTCGGTGAGGTGCGGGCGATGCCTCGACCCCGCACCGATCAAGAGGGGATCCATCAAAGAGGGGAGTTCGCCTCGATCGTCCGGTGTTTTGTCCGCTTCTATGGCCGCATCCATATTGACCACAAGCTACTATATATCATTAGCTTACACTATCTTGAAGGACTTTATTGCGAGATATATTGTCCGCACAAAGGGCCGGGTCTGGTTCTATAGAGAAATCGGCTAGAAAGGTACGAAGAATGCCGGGACAGGGCGGGAATTGGCGGGAATGAGGTATGGAGTTCTCCGCCGGCCGAAACGACAATCCGATTGTTCTCTCGTTCGATGGCGATCTCACCATTCGAGAGGGCGACTGGCTCAGGCAATGGAACTCGCTGGGCGTAGGCGCTGCGCATGAAGTATGGGTAGGCACCGGCGCATCGTCACGAGAATTCCGGTCCGGGAGGCTTTCGTGCGCGGGAACACGCTCGGCAATGTTCGTG
>JBEKBK010000202.1:0-13628 GCA_050015435.1 Bryobacteraceae bacterium | reverse complement strand
CGATCAGCGGCAATTGACTCGCGACCGGATGGGCGATAGTGAGCTGTTTGTAATACCCGTAGTCCCAGCGCGAGACTTTGGAGCCTCCGATTCTCGCGCCCTCGTCAATGGCGTCCGCCAGGCATTTCAGCAGAAGCTCGTCGTAATCGGGAAACCAGTCAGCCGGTCGCTCGCGCAACAGCCGCTCGATGGCTGAAGAGGCCATCTCATACGCGTAAGCTTGCCCCAAATAAGGAGCAGCGCGCTCCGCGGCGGCTTTGCGGACCTGCTGATATAAAAGATCCACGACCATCGGTGCGCTCGCCCCTTTCTCCATCTGGCCATTCCAGTTGCGCAACAAGTCCGCGGCTTCCCTGAGCTTCGGGTTATGCATCTTGGCCGAATCCCACGCAGCCACCATCTGCTTTGCGAGGCTCGCAGAAAAAGCCGAGTAAACGTCCTTCTGGATCGCGAGCATTTGTTCCGGCTGCCATTTGGGCCGCGCGCTCAGCAACGCCCGGATTTGATTGGAGCGATCGGGCGAGGCGAAATTCCCGCCCACCGGGAACGGATAATCCGCGGCAAACGGGTTCTGATTCGCCGTGACGATCATGCCGGCGGGCGGGTTGAAAAACTGCGGCAACTGGTCGAACGGAATAAAACCATCCCATTCGCACTCTCCCGAAGCGCCGTCCGAGGGAACGTCGCCGCCGCAATTCGGAGGACGAATGGGCAGGCGGCCGGTAGCGTGGTATCCGATGTTTCCGTCGGCATCGGCATAGACGAAGTTTTGTCCGGGACCGGGGAACCGTGCGATGGCCGAAACAAATTCGGTCCAATTGTTCGCGCGATTGATGTCCAGGAACGGAAACTGGAAGCTCGTCGGTTCCGCGGCTGCCCATCGCATGGAATAGTGCCGGTTTTCATCATTTAAGAAAACCGGCCCATGCCGGGTGACCCAGGTGGTGAACTCGACCGGCTTGGCGCTCTTCACCGCGATCACCCCGCGTTCCAGACGAGCTTGCTCCGTCTGTGCTTTGAAAATGTATCGACCGGTTTCAAGATCGATCTGCTCCTGATACAGGTCCTGCACGTCGAACTGAAGATTGGTAACGCCCCACGCGATGCGTTCGTTGTGTCCTATGATGACCGCCGGCACGCCTGGAAGCGACACTCCGGTCACGTTCAGGCCCGGCGCACGCAAGTGAACCATGTACCAGGTACACGGCAGCGTGAAATCGAGATGCGGATCGTTGGCGAGAATCGGCTTGCCGGTGACCGTGTGCGCGCCGGAAACCACCCATGCGTTTGAGCCCGGCTGCGCCTCGAAGCCTGAGCGGACCGGGAACAGAAAATCCACTTTGGCGCGATCGCCCTTTCCCCGCATGTGCAGCTTCAGCATTTCGTCGCGCCAGTGGACGGTCAGATCGCGATACATTTCGAGACCGGCCAAGATCGAGTCGCGAACCCTCCACGGCCTGGGTTCATAGTTGAGCAGCGTGAACTCGACCGGTAGCCGCCCGCGATGGGTTTCGAGAAAAAAGTTTACACCGCGCGCGTAAGCCGCGAAGATGGCACGGTCGGCCGCGGGCATCGTGCGCTCCTGCTCTTCAGCGATGAGTCCTAGCCGCATCCGGCGGGCTTCCTCGTCCGACTCGAGCGCCTGCTTCCCCGCGATCTCCGCCAGTTCGCCGCCCGCTAAACGCCGCAATGCGTCCATCTGCCACATCCGGTCCTGCGCGGTCACGAACCCTTGCAGGAAAATCGCATCCTCGATGGATCCCGCATCAATGTGAGGCACGCCGAGCCGGTCGCGCACGATAGTGGCTTTGGATACGGTCGGCGCGGAGATCACGCCCGAGGTCTCCGGCAGTGTTCGCCACGCGTACCGGTATGCGCCCGCCAGAACAACAATCAACAAAACGGCTATGCTCAGATTGATCGTTCGGAGCAGCGGAGAGGAGAACAACACTGCTCGATTGTAACCGCTCACCCCATGTCGCTGCGACTGATTTTATTAATCGCCATCGTCATTCTTAACGGATTCTTCGCCTCCGCGGAAGTATCCCTTGTCTCGGTACGCCGGTCGCGTCTCAAGCAGTTGGCTGAAGAAGGAAGCGCTTCGGCGCGCGCCGCGCTGGACTTACTTGCGAATCCGAGCCGGCTGCTCAGCGTGACTCAGGTGGGCGTGACGCTCGCGAGCCTCGGCCTGGGTTGGGCAGGCGAAGACACCGTGTACCAGATCCTGGTTCGCTTCCTGGAACCAATGATTCCAATCACGGCTCGCTCCATCTCTCTGCTGCATGGCGCGAGCTTCACTCTCGCATTTCTCGCGATCAGTTTCGTGCACGTCGTGATCGGAGAAGTGGTCCCGAAAAACCTCGCCCTCGAGAAGGCGGACCGTTTGGCGTTGCTGATGGCTCCGGCGTTGCTCGTGTTTCTACGCATATCGGCTCCCTTTGTTTTCGTGATTGAGCGAACGTCCGCGGTACTGTCGCGCGCGCTTGGATTGCATGGGGAACGTGGCGGCGGAGGCCATTCTGCCGAGGAGCTCAAGTTTATCGTCGAGTCCAGCCGGCACGAAGGACACCTCGAAGATTTCGAGGAAGACGCGATTCAAAAGCTGCTGGAGCTCAAGGATGTCAACGTCCGCGAGATCATGACGCCGCGCATCGACATTGTGTCCGTACCCGTGGATGCGAGTCTCGATGAATTGCTCAGAATTACCAATGAACACAAATATTCTCGGCTGCCTGTCTATCAGGGAAAGCCCGAACACGTGATCGGCGTCCTGCATTATAAGGATCTGATCCGCGCCTGGCAGGACCGGAAGACAGCCGGAGATCGGCGTCAACCGGCGCCGCCTTTTCGCCTGCGGCCCTTTTTGCGCGATCCCCACGTAGTTCCGGAAACGAAACCGCTCAATCAACTGGTGGATGAGTTCCGCGCCCGTCACACACACCTGGCGATGGTCGTGGACGAATTCGGCACGATTACCGGACTGGTCACTCTCGAAGACGTCTTCGAGCAAATTTTCGGTGAGATCGGGGATGAGCACGACGTGCGGCGTCCATTGCCGGTGGCCGGCGCCGCGGTGATCGAAGTGGACGGCAGCACCAATATCCTCGATCTCGCTTCGCAGTACGGAATCGAGCTTCCGGGCGATGCGGGTTTCGAGACTCTGGCGGGATTCATGTTGTTCCGGCTCGGCTCCATTCCAGCTCCGGGCGAATCCGTAACCTACGGTTCGCGCACGTTCATCGTTCAGGAAATGGACCGCAACCGCATCGCTCGGGTAAAGATCGTCAGCGCTCGCCCTCCCGATTCTCTGTCCGCTTGAAACGTCTCTTGCACGGCTATAATTAACGATGGAACCAGGTGGCCGCCAAACCCAAGCCTCGCATGATCGGCCGGTACATCGTTGCGGACCCCGCCGTGTGCCACGGCCAACCTACGTTCCGAGGAACTCGCATCCTGGTCTCGGATGTGCTGGAGCAGGTCAGTTCCGGTATGGCTTGGGAGAGTATTGCACTGGAATGGCGTGATCGAGTATCAAAAGAGGCAATCGCCGAAGCCGTTCGGCTTGCCAGCCAGGCGTTCCAAGACCACGCTGGTCAATACATCGTTTCGGCTGACGTACCTCAGCCTCTGCGTCCTTGATCGTCCTTGATGAGAACATCCTCGACGGGTAGCGCCTGGTCTTGGAAGGGTGGAAGATACGTGCCCGTCAAATCGGACTAGACGTGGGACGGAAAGTACTCAAGGACGAGGAGATCGTCGTCCTATTGCAACGTCTCCGCCAACCAACCTTTTTCAACCGCGACCGGGGTTTCTACGTACCCGAACTGCGGCATCAGAGCTTTGCCATCGTTGTAGCTGCGGTGGGGCAGTTGAACTCGCGGCGTTCGTCCGGCGGCTCCTGCGGCATCCACAGTTCGATACCTACGCGAAACGCGCCGGAAGAATCATTCGGATCGCACCGCACGGAATCGAATGGTGGCAGGTTCGGCGACCGCAGGAGGCATCTGCGACCTGGGAAGGGCGCGTCTGAACAAACGGGGCAGGTCAGGTGATACGTCGCACCGCTTGACCGGACACTCGCGCCAGCATCTCTTTAATGGTCTGCCCAGTCAACGGGTGACGCAAATCCGGCGCGAGTTCGGCCAGCGGCTCCAATACGAAGCGGCGCTCTGCCATTCGTGGGTGGGGGATCTCCAGGCCGGGCGCTGAGATCTTCGCGCTGGCGTACAGCAGAATATCCAGATCGATCAAGCGCGGACCCTTGGGCACGCTCCGCCGGCGGCCCATATCGAGCTCGAACTTTTGAAGCCGCCTCAACAATTGCCGCGGAAAGAGCGTTGTTTCCACCTCAATCACCTGGTTCAGGAACCACGACTGATCTACCAGATCGCGCGGCTCGGTTTCATAAATCGAAGACTGGCGGAGCACCCGCAGTTCGGGCGAGCCGAGACGCTGCACGGCGCTCTCGAGGTTGCTGCGCCTGTCTCCGAGGTTCGATCCCAACCCCAAATAAACGATCTTCAAAACAGAGTAGTTTGAGCGCCTCGAAGCCGGCGCGCAACTTTGTAGTAGTCGTAGGCGCGATCCGTCGCCATCCGGCCGCGCGGCGTGCGATCCAGAAATCCGAGCTGGATGAGATAAGGTTCGTAGACCTCTTCAATCGTGTCGGAGTCTTCGTCAATCGAGGCCGCGATCGTGTTCAGACCCACCGGACCACCGCCATATTTCTCGAGCACCGTCAGCATGATTTTCTGATCGGTCTCATCCAGGCCGTAACGATCTACTTCTAGCAGATCGAGCGCCCGCTGCGCCACTTCCAACTCGACGTGACCGGCGGCACGTACCTGCGCGTAATCCCGAACCCGGCGGAGCAAACGATTGGCGATGCGCGGAGTTCCCCGGCTGCGCCGCGCGATCTCCTCCGCGCCCTCATCGTCGATGCTGACCTCGAGCAATTGCGCGGAGCGATGGACAATCTTGCTCAGCTCTTCCGGATCGTACGGATTCAGCCGCAGCACCAGCCCGAAGCGCGTGCGTAGAGGAGCGCTGATCAGTCCCTGGCGCGTGGTCGCGCCGATGGCGGTGAAATGCTTGATGTCCATCGCCACGGTGCGGGCGCCCGGCCCGGTTCCGATCAGGATGTCCATCCGGAAATCTTCGAGCGCCGAATAAATCATTTCCTCGACGTCCGGTTGCAGGCGGTGAATCTCGTCGATAAAGAAAACTTCTCGCTCCTGGATATTGCTGAGGATGCCGACCAGATCCAGCTTCTTCTGCAGAACTGGTCCGGAGGTCTGCTGAAAGCCGACGCCCAGCTCCGCGGCGATGATGCCCGCCAGCGTCGTCTTGCCCAAGCCGGGAGGACCGTGGAGCAGCACGTGATCCATCGCTTCCCCGCGCCGCCGCGCCGCCTCGATCGCGATCGCCAGGTTCTCTTTTACCTTGGTCTGTCCGGCGAAATCCGCCAGCCGGCTCGGACGGAGCGCGGTCTCGAATTGCCGCTCTTCCTCGCGCAGCGATGCCGAGACAATGCCCTGTTCCATGAAGCTCTAGTTTAATTCAGCTTCCATCCGGTGACGTGGCCCGTCCCGTCAATTTGAGCCGCAAAGCGATAGACGCCCGTGCGAAGCTGGGGCCAAGGATACGCGCGATAGGTGAGCGTGAGTGTGTATTCCGCCGCCTTGACCGGGCCATTCACAACGTACGCAGTCTCGCAAGGCGCGTTGATCGAGTGACGGCCCGTGAAGCTTCGAATGGTCCCCTTGATGAGCATTTTCGCGTCGGCGACCTGGGTGCCGTTAGCGAGCGTCAGCTTGGAAACCGAGCAATTATATTCGACGTCCGTAAGCGGAGTGACATTGAGGTTTGAAATCTTAACCTCCATCGAAAACGGGCTGCCAAGCTGTGCCGGGGTCACCGCTTCAATGCCGGGCTTGAAAACCAGGGGGAAAATGAATACGACGGTGATAAAAAGCACCGACATCATGAGCAGCAGGCGCAGGGGCCCGCGCCAGCGGGACCTCGGGGCGGGGAGTTGCCGCGACACGGATTCGGGCTTGACGCCCCCAGATTTCCACATTCCTGATCTGCTTTCGAATTTAGCAGATCAGAAAGGGGCCGTTAGCGGAATAAGTCTCCGACGGACTTCCATTCGCGCTCGAAGGTCTGGAGCGCGCGCTCCTGCGAGTACTGGAAACCCGGGAATTCCAACGACGGAGGTTTCTGATTCATGGCTTGCGGGCGGACAATCGACAGTCCCAGATAGTTTACAAACTCGTCCGCTTTGTTGATGATCAGACTCAGCGTCACTTTTCCCGGCCCGGGGTCCGACTCAGCCAGCGCGAGATCGGGCGTATGGTGGAAGCGCGCCGCCCGTTGGATAGACTCGGCGAGATCCCAGCGTCCGATTGCCAACGCGGATAGTTCCGCATGGTCAATGTCGAGGACATCCCGCTCACACTCCGTCAAGGGGGTATTCTTGATGGCGTACAGCGAGACGATGCTTTCGAAATCGTCCGGCAAAGTGACCGCGATCAGGAGTCTTCCGACGTCATGTAGGATGCCGGCGATGAAAGCCCCTTCCGGAAACTCGACCGGCAGCTCGTCCACTAAGGCTTCGACCAGCGTCGCCGTCGCCACCGAATGCAGGTTGAAACGGGTCATCGAAAAGCTTGGCGCGGAGCGGAATCTTGAAAAAAGATTGGCGACGGAATTTCCTAGTGCGAACTTCCGCAGGGTGCCGACACCGATCATAGTGATTGCGTGCCCGACGGTGGTAATTTGCTGCATCCGGCCGAAGATCGCTGAGTTTGCCATCCGCAGGACCTGGCCTGCCAACAGCGGATCTTTTTCAATAAGCGCTGTGAGTTCCGGCACCTCGCAGTTCCGACGTGCGAGCCGTGCCAGCAACTGGCTCATTAACGGGGATAGGCGCGGCAGGCGTTCCAGACAGGCCAGGGTCCGAACTCGGGTGGGCGGTGTCGAAATGGTCGCTGGTCGCATTTTGTATCGGTTCGCATATCGCAGGAAAGCATTCCGATTAGAGCGAATATTTTCGGCGATTGGGCGGACCGCTTTATTATTCAACGATTTGCATGAGCCCGAGATACAGTCCATCATTCCGAACCAGGCATGGTGAGTCCACACCATTTCCCTCAAAATCGGCCCACAGGATTTGAGACGCGCGCAGCTCCGGATGCCAACGTGCATCCGGATGATTCGTGAAGCAGTCATTGCACACGAACCGGTAGCGATCGCTGACGCTGGCAGTGTTCGTATTTTGGTTGTACAACACCGGCGCGAAAATCAAACCGGTCGGCAGACCGCCTACCAGGACGGGCCCGTTAGCATTCGCGACATTGAAGGTGCTCGAATACGCAGGGTCAGACCAACCTTGTGCATCGGAAAACTGGCCGCCCTCCGTCGAACAAGCTTGGAAAGGGCCAAATCCCGAACCAGTATTCAAGGCGCAGCGCACATGAGTGCCGGACTTAATGATGAGATCGGCGCGACCGTCCCCGTTGATGTCCAGCAATTGCAGCGTCTCGAGCAAGCGTTCCGGCGGCGCGCTCCCCGGCCCCGGGACGTTGTCCGGAGGAGCAAACCGAACGCCGGTGTTCAGATAGATCTCCGGTGAAGCGTTCTGTGGCGTCCACACGACCATGTCCGCAAGCGGATCGCCATTGACTTTGCCGAATCGAATAAAGCGGGGGTCGGGAACGGTTCCACAATAGTACAGCACGGGAACGCGGAACGCACCCTGGCCGCCATTGGTCGCCACCCACAGCGAGTCTGCTCCGGGAAAAACCAGATCCGCCAGGCCGTCGCCGTTGATATCGGTCAGCCAGAATTTCGATCCGTAGGTCAAAAACCAGGTTGGATCAGTGATTGTCAACCACGGAGTGGCCGGGAGAAATCCACCCTTCCCGTCCGCCAGTTGGCAATAGATCACGCCGGTGCGGGCTTTGCATACGCCCGCGGGTTTGCCGCTTCCGGCGATTGCGCCCGCCACCACCTGACCTTGACCGTCCGAAGGTCCGAAGTTGTTCGAGACGTGTTGTACGGGGCTGGTCCTAGTCTGACCCAGAACTCCGGGGATCGCGTCCAGAGGCAGATACGTATAGCCCGGCCCAAGCTCCTGCACGATATACTTGATCAGTTTCAGCGCGAACGGATTGCCGTCGCTGCCCGACATAATCTCAGTGCGCACGTGCAGCAGCACGATGACGCCATGCGAGGCGCTGCGTATCGCGTTCACGTAGAGGTCGCCGCAAGCCTTAGGAGATAGACCTTCCTCGAAACAGTCCCAATCGCCTCCCATCCAGCTTCCAGTGTAGAAGTCGCCTCCCACGTCGGTGTCAATCGGGCCGATCAGCTTGCCAGTGTAAGAATCCGCGTTGAGGATTCCGGCCACGGTGTCGTTGAAAGCCAGACCGGGTCCCCGGAAAAGCCGCGGACTATTGCCTTGAATTTTATCCAGCTCGGCTTGTGCGCGGCTCACTTCATACAAAATCTTTGCAGGGTCACGAATCGTGGTGAGCGGGATGTGGTTGACCGAATGATTCATCAGATCATGCCCGAGTTGGACCACTTCCGTGGCAACGCTCTCCGGCCGGTCGCCATAGCCGTGGCAGAGAGACGAGTTCGGATCCGCCAGATCCTGCCCCACAAAATGACAGGTGACCACCGGAAAAGTGGCTCGAATGCTCTTTTCCACGGCGCTCATCGAACCGGCCGGCATGTCGTGAGCTGAGGAAGGAAAACTCACCGGTCCGTGAAGAAAGCGCGCGACCTTTTGCATTTCGCTGACGCCATCTGGCCCAGCCTCATCCAAACCGTCGTCGAAGGTGAGAAAAACCGTTCCCTGCGGTGTTCCGGAGGCGTTGATCACGCCACCGATCTTGAATTGCGCTTGAATTGGTAGGATTGCGATGAGGCCGACACATAAGCCTGCAAAATGGCCGTAGTTCAGTTTTCGTTTCCCCGCTTCCAGTCCGAGTGGGACTTGCCGCATCCTCGAGCGGATAAGGCAATGGGTGAAAGGCTACCATGAAAACCTTAGATCGACAAGTAACGTTTCACTAGTACGCCTTACACCCGGCAACTATGCCGCCACCGGTAAGCGCCTGAAACTATTGGGCCGAGTCATAAGAGACGGGTTAACTCCCCGCAGGACCGACGACGAATTGGGTCAAAAGACCCTATGCCAAACTTTTTTCGGTCGGCGACTGCCAAGAGACTTAGATTCGTGCGACCATGCTTTGAGGGAGAACCCATGATGAAACCAGCTATCGGAATCGCTCTTGCTCTAGTGATGTTTGGCGCCTCAGCCTACGCCGCCGAAAAACCCGTCACCGTGGAAATGAAGAACGCGAAGGGGGAGAGCGTCGGAACCGCCGTGATCTCCGAAGTCAAGGGCGGTGGCGTCGCGATCAAGGTGAATTTTAAGAATCTGCCGGAAGGCCAGCATGCCCTTCATTTCCATATGACGGCCAAGTGCGAAGGTCCTGCATTCACCTCCGCTGGCGGACATTTCAATCCCGAAAACAAGCATCACGGACTGGAAAATCCGGAAGGTCCGCATGCGGGCGATATGCCGAACTTCACTGTCTCGGCCAAGGGAACAGCTAAGGCTACGATTTTGGATCCTCGCGTAAATCTCGGGACCGGCCCCAATTCCCTGTACGCAAATGGCGGAACTGCTTTGATGATTCACGCCAAGGCGGACGACATGAAGTCGGATCCAGCGGGCAACGCTGGCGACCGCATCGCCTGTGGCACGATCACTAAGTAGCAGCCGGGCACAGAATAGCCAAGCGGCCGGCGCGCGGCGTCACCGTCAGGAGCCTTGTATGACGGTCTGTATTCTGCTTCCCTTAGTGTGCGTTTTTCTTCACGCGCAGACATCACCAGCCCGGCCGGCCATACCCAAGGAAACACTGCCGCCGATGCTCACTCCTTGGGAGATTGATCCGCAATTGGGAGGCGCCGATAAGAACGCTCCCTTCCTGGCGCACAAGGTAATTGGGAACGTCTACTATGTCGGCACCTCGGATTACGCGTCCTTCCTGATCACGTCCGATCAGGGGCACATTCTGATCAATCCTGATTTTGAGAGCTCGGTGCCTCTGATCCAGAAAAGCGTCGAACAGCTCGGCTTCCGTTTTCAGGACATCAAGATCATTCTCATCAGCCATTCGCACGGCGATCACGCCCAGGGCACTGCGAGGATGAAGGAATTGACCGGCGCTCAAGTTATGGTGATGGATGCGGATTCCGACTTATTGGTGCACCCCAGAGGCGGCCGCGGCAGCCTTCCGGCGGTGCACTTGACCCGGGTACTCCACGATAAAGACGAGGTTACGCTGGGCGGGAACACGCTGGTCGCGTACCTGACTCCGGGTCATACCAAGGGATGCACCAGCTTTGCGTTCAAGACGCAAGAGGGCGGCAAGACCTACAACGTGGTGATTATCGGCAGCATCGGAGTGAACGTCGCGAGCTCGCTGGTCAACAACGCGGCGTACCCAAACATCATCGCGGACTATCAACGGTCCTTCCAGGTACTGAAGGGTCTACCGTGTGATGTGTTCCTGGCATCTCATGGAGAATTCTGCGGACTTCACGCGAAGCACTCCAAGCTGGCAGCGGGAGGTCCGAATCCGTTCATCGATCCGGACAGGTACAAAGCACACGTCGCGCTCATGGAACGGGCATTTTACTATAAGCTCGATTGGGCTATCCGGCAGAACTGACGCGCCCACCTGTGAAGGGTACGCACACCTGGCTCGGAACTAAGTTATTGTAAACACGGCGGGGACCGATTGGCCTGTGCCGTGCCAGTAAGCTGGTCACGTATGAAAGTTCTTTCGTTTCTGACGCTGATCCTGGCTCCGCTTGCGGGGTGTGGCGTACCAGACGACGATCAGACGAACTCCCAGGAATTGAATGTCAACTCACGTTATACCGTGGAGAGCGTCCATTTGCTTGGGCTGCGGAGCGTGACCATCAGCGATACCCTTCGCCGGGACCTCGACAAGCTGGTCGGGCACCGGTTTGATGACTCGGCGTTGAGGCGTCTGGCTATACGGATCAAGAGCGAGCTGCGCGCTTCCGAAGTCAAGATCAAGGCCATCCGCGGCACCCAGCCGGACCATCTCATCGTCGATTTTGAAGTCAAGCCGGAGCGGTACGGTTTGAACGTTGCCAGATTTCTGTACAACTCCAAGGAAGGCTGGACTGGGGACGGCAGCGCGTTTGTAAACGCCGCTGGCAATGCTTTCACTTTCGGTCTGCTCAGTGACGCGGATTCATCGCTCGAACGCTACTCCGGTGTCCATGCAACGTTCGAGCGCAAAAATGTCTTTACCGACCGCGTGCGCCTTCACTTCGAGTTCGACAGCTTCCATGAAGCATGGAACCCGACGACGCTCGCTGCGGCTGAGCCAGCCGACATTTACCGCACCAGACAGGATATTATGCCGGAGACCACGATTGTGCTGTTTCAGCCTCTCGAACTGGATCTCGGCGTCAACTTCGCGCGCTTTCGGCCGTCTTTGCCAAATCAGGCCGGCTCGGCGGCGAAAACCGAATCCGCCAACGCGGTGGTAAGTACTCTGCGCTACCACCAGCGTTGGGGATCGGAGCACGATGAACAGGAGCAGGAGCTCAATGGATCCTATTCCGTTCAATACTCGACCAACCTGTTCGACACCGACGACGTGTATAGCCGGAACCTGGCCAATGCACGCTACCGCTTCCGGCACGTCCACAATACTGTGGAGGTGGGGTTCCTGGCTGGAGAGATTTCCGGGAATGCGCCGCTGTTCGAACGCTTCGTGCTGGGAAACTCGACCACTCTGCGCGGCTGGAGTAAATTCGATCTGGACCCGCTCGGCGGTTCCCATATCATCCACGGATCCATCGACTACCGGTACCGGTTCTTCCAGGCTTTTTACGATACGGGCGCGATCTGGGACCGGCCGGAGGAGCGGTCCCAAAAGCAGTCTATCGGCACCGGCTTCAAGGTCGACACATTCCAGCTTGCGGTGGCGTTCCCGATTCGTTCCGGCCGTGCTGAGCCGATTTTTTACGCGGGGTTAAATTTCTAGATGCGTTTGAGCCGCGGAAATCTTGTTATCTGCGTTCATTTTGCGGCAAGAAATGTTTTCGAGGGCCCCTGATGTGAGGACCATCAAGTCGTGGTGGTTGATTCTGGCGTTCCTCTCCGGCTTCGCGCTCGCCATGGCGGCCGAGGAGTTGATTCTCAATTGGCGCGATAACCGGCTGGAGTTTTCCGCGCCCAAGGTACATTTCCTGGCCGGTAAGCCGCTCGAGCGTCTGCATGATGGCGCGGAAGTCCCGTTCGATTTTCAAGTGACGCTCTCCTCCGGCAACCGCACGCGAATCTTCAAACGAATCGTCGATCGTTTCGTGGTGAGCTACGATGTGTGGCAGGAGGATTTCAAAGTTACCAAGCTGCAAGCGCCCGCAAGGGCCGCCACCCACCTGACGGCGCTCGCCACGGAGGCGTGGTGCTTCGGACAGATGTCGCCCGATTTAAGCGGCCTCTCCGACACCGAGCCTTTCTGGGTGCGGTTGGAAATTCGCGCGCAGGACGGGAAGGAAGGGCCGCTCTTCGGACGCGGAAACATCAACGAATCGGGAATCAGCCTGACCGGCCTGATCGAAATCTTCAGCCGCCCGGCACAAGGCCAGCAATCGCACTGGGGACCCTACGACGTCGGACCGTTCACTATCGACGAATTGAAGCGCGGCCATCCGAGAGGATCATAATAAAGATCGTTCGTCCCGATGAACCGGCTGCGCAACCGCCTGATCCTGGTTTTTCTTCTCGCCACGGTTCTGCCTCTGTGCCTCACTCTCTGGACCACCTTGAGTCTCCTGGACTGGAGCCTGAATCTGGCGCCGCTCAAGCAACTGGACGCTGTCTCGCGATCGCTCCTTGTGACTGGCCGCGAGTTGTACCAACAATCGAGCGAAAACTTGCGCAAAGACGCCGCGGAAGGCCGTGTCACTCCCCGCCGGTTGAAGCCGGAAGAGGCCCAGGCATTTTGGGAAAGCGGCAAGCCCGATCAATTCGAGCGCACCGGAAACGATGGAGACCGCTTGGATTATTACGTGCGTCATAACGGCGAGGTGTGGGTGTACTCCCGGCCCCTAGGTGTCGCTACGGAGAAGTTGACCCGCGAGTATACCGATGCGCGGCAGGTAATTGCGACCTCGGAGCAGCGCAATTTCCGGCGCGGTCTCAGCGGCACTCTTCTGGTGGTTGTCGCGGCGCTATGGATCGCGGCCCTGGGTGCACTGATCTACCTTGCGGCGCGCATCAGCCGTCCGATCCGGCAGCTGACGCAGGGATTGGGGTGCGTCGCGGCAGGCGATCTTGATGCGCGTGTGCCCCAAGGAGGATCGGATGAAATCGGCGAGGCTGTGCGCGCGTTCAATCACATGGCGGATGAGCTGCAGCATGCCCGGGAACGCTTAATCCACGTGACCCGCCTCGCAAGCTGGCAGGCTCTGGCCCGCAAGATGGCGCATGAGGTGAAGAATTCGCTCACCCCGATCCGGCTGACCATGGAAGAAATCATCATCCGGCGCGGCGAACC
>JBEKBK010000201.1:0-13647 GCA_050015435.1 Bryobacteraceae bacterium | reverse complement strand
CGCCCGGATTCCGGAAGACGCCTGTCTCGGGGTAGATCTTGGGGCCGGTGAAGAAGCCGCACTCGCGGACATCATCCTTTGGCTGGCGAGCGATCGTGAAGCTGCGGCTGAGATCGGGCGTCGGGCCGCCCGCCACATCGCCGCGGAGCACTCGATTGAAAGGGTCTCGGGCCTGTATTGGGACGCGCTCGCAATCTGAACGCGGCAAGGCTCAGGCTCCGTACTAAGTCTTGGTGACGAACTTATGAAACAGGTAATTGTGGCCGGTGGAACTGGGTACGTGGGACGGTCCCCTCGTCGATAAACTGTCGGCTGAGGGATTTCGAGTGTTCGCGATCGCCCGGCAGCAATCGGTTTCGAAGGTGCCCAGCACCTGCACCCCGATCCCCGGCGATGTGCTCAATGCAATCACGTACAAGGAACGGATTCCTGCCGGCGGAGTCTTCGTCCATCTGGTCGGCGTGGCGCATCCCGCGCCATGGAAGGGCGCGCTGTTTCAGTCGGTCGATCTCGGTTCTCTCGAACAATCCGTGGCGGCCGCGAGGCATGCCGCAGCCCAGCACTTCGTGTTTGTGAGTTTGGCGCATCCCGCGCCGGTCATGAAAGCTTATATTGAGGTGCGCACGAAATGCGAAGAGATCGTCCGGCAATCCGGGCTGAATGCGACCATTCTGCGGCCCTGGTACATTCTCGGACCGGGCCATCGTTGGCCGTACGTGCTCATTCCGTTCTACAAACTCCTTGAAGCAATTCCCTCCACACGAGCTGGCGCGGTTCGCCTCGGCCTGGTGACCCGAGGCGAGATGGTCAACGCGCTGGCCGCTGCGGTGGCGTCCCCTCCAACACGACTTAGAGTCCTGGAGCCGGCGCAGATCCGGGCGGTTGGCTCGGGAGCGATGAAGCTATGAGATCATCTCCGTAACGCGCGGTACTCATGGAAACCCTGCTCTCGTCACTCTCCCAGCACGGCTATTCGATCCTGTTCATGATCGTATTCCTGGAAGCGATTGGGTTCCCCGTGCCGGCGGCTGTAGCCCTGCTGATCGCGGGCGGCGCGATGGCAACCGGTGCATTGCAACCGTTGCTCACGGTGGGCATCGCCTTGGGGGCCACGCTGCTGGGCGATATTCTGATGTTCCTGATGGGCCGCTATACGGGATGGTGGCTGCTCGGCGTCTTATGCCGTGTTTCTCTCAATCCTGAGACTTGCATCCTGCGCACGGCGGACTCCTTTTACCGGCGCGGGCGCGTGATGCTGTTGTTCGCAAAATTCGTACCTGGCCTTAACACCATGGCGCCGCCGCTCGCCGGCAGCATGAATATGCGGTTCCTGCAATTCCTCCGGCTCGATTTGGGAGGCTCCGCGTTGTACGTCGGCTCGTATATGGCTGTCGGATTCGCGTTCAGCGGAGCTCTGGAAGCGATTACCAGGGGATATCACACCTTCGGGCGGATTGTGGGGTGGGTCTCCATCGCCGCGATTGTCGCGTACCTGGGTTATCAATTGTGGACGTGGCGCAAAGCGCGTGTGTGGCGCTCCGTTCCGTTCGCCCTTCCGGCGGAGGTCGCGGCAGCGGGAGATGCCGTAATCTACGACGTCCGCAGCCACGGCTACTACGATGGCAAAGCTATGCGGATTTCGGGGTCGCGAAGGCTCGATCCGAACGCCTTCCATCAAGTGGACCAGCCCATCGCTACCGGCAAACCCATCTACCTTTACTGCACGTGCATACGCGAGGCGACCAGCGCCCGAGTCGCCCACATGCTACGAGAGAAGGGAGTGGAGTGCTCCGTTATCAAGGGCGGTTTGCGAGCATGGAAGAAGGCGGGATTGCCCCTAGAGCCAGTTCCGGCCGAGGAGATGGAGGCGTTACCCGTCTTCGAATCGTAACTTCGGGCACCAAGGGCGCGAAGTGGCACCAAGGGCGCGAACGAAAGGATGTACGAGATGAATCGGTTCTGGATGATCCTCGCATTTTGCACGAGTCTGGCTCAGGCGCAAACCCAGCCCTCGAACATCGGACGGTTCTGCGCCGATACCTTCGAGGAAATGATTCGCGATGAGCCGGAACGAGCCACCGGAGCAGGCCGGCATGAGTACGATAACCGCTGGACGGACTGGTCCAAGGCAGGCCGCGATCAGCGTAACGCGCATCTCCAGCAGCGTCTCGATCAGTTGGGGGCTTTTCGGCTGGATCAACTCTCCGCGCAGGACCGCCTGACGGCGCGGCTCATGCAGTACGATTTCCGCATTCAGCTTGCCGCGGAAACCGCGCAGGAGCTTCTGCTCCGCGTGAGCCAGCAAAATGGTTACAACGAAATCTACATCACCGTCGACCGCATGCCCGCCCGCACGGTCCAGGACTACGAAAACATCCTCGCGCGTCTGCGGGCGGTTCCGGCTTACGTGGATCAAAATCTCACCCTACTCGACGAAGCGACGCAGCGTGGACTGACGCAACCGAAGATCGTAGTGGACCTGGTAGAGAAGCAATTGGCGGCGCAGATCAGTCAGGACGCAAATTCCACCGGCTTGCTGGCAGCCTTCCGCCGGTTCCCCTCGAATATTCCCGCGAGTGATCAGACGCGGCTACGAAATCAGGCCGTCGAAACCTATCAGAGTCAGTTCCTTCCCGCTTGGCGCAAGCTGCACGATTATATTGCCGGTAAGTACGCTCGTGCGGCGCGGGCGCAGGCGGGGTTGGGCTCTATTCCGGGCGGGCACGAACAGTACGCCGCGCTGGTCCGCCAATACACCACGACCACCCGGACACCAGCGGAGATTCACAACATCGGTCTCGAAGAGGTTCTGCGCATCGAAGCGGACATGCTGAAAATAGCCCGCGAGACCGGCTTCACCGGCACGCTGGACGAGTTCCGCCGCAAACTGGACGAAACACCCGGGCAGCACTTCCACAACAAAGAAGAGATGCTGGCCTACTGCCGAAATATCGCCAAGCAGATCGAGCCGGAGCTACCTGCTTTATTCAAGCGAATTCCCGTGCTGCTGTATGGCATCCGGCCGATTCCAGAGGATCGCGAAGCTGCCACCGCGACCAACGCCCAGGCTCCCTCGCCCGATTACTCCGCGCCGGGCTGGATGAACCTGAACGCTTACGAGCCAGAGAAGCAGTTCAAGTTCGACAAAGAGTCGCTGGTCATGCATGAAGCAGTGCCGGGCCACATCTTTCAGCTCACTATCGCCCGGGCCCTCACGGATCTGCCCAACTACCGCAAGTTTTATGGCAACAGCGCCTATATCGAAGGCTGGGGCCTTTACGCGGAGTCTCTGGGAGAGCAGCTTCACATGTATCGGGATCCCTACAGCCGCTTCGGCCAGTTGAGCAGCGAGCTTTTTCGCGCGGTCCGCCTGGTGGTGGACACAGGCATCCATGAAAAGGGCTGGACCAGGGAACAGGCGATCGCGTATTTTCGCGAGCACGCGCCGGCACAGTCGCTGGCGGAAATAGATCGCTATATCGCGTGGCCGGGTCAAGCCTTGTCTTACAAGATGGGCCAGCTCAGGATTCTGGAACTGCGCCGGCAGGCGGAGCGTGAGCTGGGTCCCAAATTCGATATTCGGGAATATCACGATGTCGTGCTGCGGGATGGCGTCCTGCCGCTCGAACTGTTGCAGGAGCAAGTACAAGAATACATCCGCAGCGTCAAATAGCAGATGGCAACCGCTCTTCAGGACCTCAAGTACGCCTTCCGAACGCTATTGCATAGCCCGGGGTTCGCGCTGGCCGCCATCCTGTCGCTGGCGCTCGGAATTGGCGCGAATACGGCGATCTTCACGCTGACGAACGCGGTATTTCTGAATCCCCTTGCCGTTCATGAGCCCTCCCGAGTGCTGGAGCTGTACACGGTGGATCACTTGACGTCCGCCAACGGGTTCAACGGGCGAACGCCGATGTCGTTTGCAAATTTCGAAGACTTCCGCGATCAGAATCAGGCCTTCAGCGGGCTTGCCGGGTACTCCAGAAGTACGGCCACACTATCCGGCCAGGGCGAGCCGAGACAGCAGAATGTCGATTTGATCTCGGCGAATTATTTCGACGTCCTCGGCGTGAAATTGGCCCGCGGGCGGACATTTCGTTCCGAAGCCGATCGCAAACCAGAGCCCGAAACCGTGTTGAGCGATTTCGCATGGCAGAACCTGTTTGGCCGGGACGAGCATGTGCTCGGACGGACGGTCGAGTTGAACTCCACCGTTTACACCATCGTCGGAGTTGGGCCGGAGGGATTCAAAGGACCCCTGGTCTGGACGAATCCGGACGTCATTTGGGTCCCGACTAGCATGTACAGGGAAGCGATGCCGCAACAGGTCGCGGACTTAATGCCCCTGCGACGGTTCCGGAACACCAGCGTGTTCGGCCGACTGAAGCCGGGCGTTTCCGAACGTCAGGCCCTGGCGAATTTGGAAACCATCGCCGCGCAGCTCGAGCGCGAATACCCGCGAGACAATCTCGGCCGTGCCGTCGAGGTTTCGTCGCTGGCTGAAGCCAGCCTCCCGTTTCGGCCTGAGCAGGGCATGCGTGTTTCCGGCGCATTGAGCGCGGTGGTCGGATTCGTCCTGCTGATCGCGTGTGTGAATCTCGCCAATCTGCTGCTGGCGCGCTTGGCCAAAAGATCGCGGGAAATGGGAATCCGGACAGCTCTCGGGGCCGGCCGTGGACGGTTAATCCGCCAGCTCCTCACCGAGAGTCTGCTGCTGGCTGCCGCTGGAGGCTTGGCGGGTTTAATTATTGGACGCATGGGAGCCAACTTATTGTGGTCGTTCCGCCCCGCGTTCCTCGGAGCGAACGATATTCCGCTTCGTTTCGACTTGCACGTCTTCGCCTTTACCGCAATCGTGGCGATATTCACAGGATTGCTCTTTGGTCTGGCGCCGGCGCTGCAAGCCTCAGTTCCGAACCTAAGCACGATCCTCAAATCGGGTGGCCGCGGGTCGACCGGAAATTGGGGGCGCACCGGAGTGCGTGGCTTGCTGGTCACGTTCGAGATTGCGCTGGCGCTGGTGGCTCTGATCGGAGCCGGGTTGCTGCTGCGGAGCATGCGGAACGCGGAAAGCATTCATCCCGGCTTTGAGACCGGGAAGTTGAGCTTGTTTCGTTTCGATCTCGGCGCACGCCACTATTCGCCGGAGCACGGAATCGAATTCATGCGTACGGCGCTCGAAGAGGCACGCGCCACGCCGGGAGTCCAGTCCGCCGCGCTCGCGACCGCGCCGCCGCTGGCCGGAGGCCTTGTGCTCACAACGTACCGGGAAGGGGAGGACACCTCGAAAGCAGGCGGGGTGCTCGTGGCGATGAACTTGGTATCGCCTGAATACTTCGATACTCTCCGCATCCCGCTCCGCCAGGGACGCGTTTTCACGCCCTTTGACCGGAACGGCACACGCCACATCGCGGTGGTAAGCGTGTCTATGGCGCAGCACTTGTGGCCCGGGCAAGATCCGATCGGACGCCGGTTCTTCGCTCGCGAGTTGTACGAGGTGGTGGGTGTGGTGGAAGATGTCTCGGCGATCCCGGCAGGCGCCGCGTCGGTACCGTTGGCCTACCTGCCGCTCGATCAGAACTATCAGAGCGCGGTGTCGTTGGTTGCCCGCGCGGACGGAAACCCGTCGCCGGTTTTGAAACAAATCATGGCCCGAATTCAGCGCCTGGATTCGAGTCTGGCACTCACCAATCCAGTGACCATGCCGGAGTTGATCGCCCAGCGGTTGTGGGCGCCCAGAACCGGCGCGGCGCTGTTCGGCATCTTCGGCTTGCTCGCCATGCTTCTCGCCGGAGTGGGTATTTACGGAGTGATGGCGTACATGGTCGCGCAGCGCACGAATGAGATCGGGATTCGCATGGCGCTGGGCGCCAGGCCAGCCGACGTGCTTCGCCTGGTGGTGGGGCAAGGGGCCCGTTTCACCGCGGCGGGGATCATATTCGGCGTCTTGGCCGCGCTGGCGCTGTCGCGATTAATGAGCGGTCTGCTCTTCGGTATCGACGCGCAGGATCCGCTCACTTTCGGACTCGTCAGTTTGATTCTCGGCGGAGCCGCTCTGCTGGCGGCGTGGCTGCCTGCTCTGCGCGCTGCGCGGATCGATCCCGTGCTCGCTTTGCGCCAGGACTAGTTCAAGGCAAGAACATCTTGGCCGTGTATAACGTAAATGAACGTGAATCGTCCGGCTAATACACGGAAAGAGGTTTGCTCTCTGAACCCACCCATATCGGCTTGGCGACGTACTCCCAGGGAGGCATGCTGATCAGATGCGGTTTTAGCACGAGCAGCACCTCGGTCGAGTCGTGCTCCCGGCTATTCTGGCTGAACAGCTTGCCAAGGAACGGGATGTTCGCTAGTCCAGCAATTCCGTTCTGCGAATCCGCATTCGTGGTTTGAACCAGGCCCGCGATCACGGCCCATTCGCCATTTTTCAAGCGAACTTTTCCGGTGAATTTGCGGCTCGCGACAATCGGGATGCCGCTAATGCTGCTGCCGGCACCGAGCACGCTGTACTCTGCCTCTAAGTCAAGCGTGACTTCTTCGTCGATGTGTACCGATGGCGTCACCTTCAGGGAGAGACCCAGGTCGGTGTAGCTCACATTGGGCGGAGGCGCATAAGTCTGGCCCGTCCCGGTAGCGGCTCCGTAATAGCCGCTCTGGATGAACGGATAACGGTCGCCGATGTGAAGGGTGGCTGCCTGGCCGTCCAACGTCACGATCTGGGACTTCAGCAGATTCATGACGGAGCTGTTGCTCAGCGTGGCCGACGTTGAAATTTCACTGATTCCCAAACCGATGAAACTCGCTCCGCCGCCGAGTGCGAGGAAGCTCGAAACACTACTGGGAATCGAGGAACTGGCATGCGCAACGCTCCCGAAATCGACCAGCGGGAAGGAGTTGGGCAAGCTGATTCCGTAGTTGACGGTGGAACTCTTATCGATCGAGATGAACTCTACATCGATGTCAACCTGAGATATCAGCCGGGAAAGGGTCTCGAACATGGCGCGTGCGGCTTGGACCCTGGATACTTGATCCCGTATAAATATGAGTTTGTGCGAGGCGTCGGTTCGAATCCGCCGAATATCCAGGGCCTGCTGGACCGCAGTCACGAGTTCCTGAGACTCCGGGACCGAAATATGCTCGGGGATCGGGATCGTGATCGACACCATGGGAGCCCGCTCCGTACGTTTTTGCGGTGTATCGCGGACCACCATCGCCAAATGTGCGTTCACCGGCACCAGAAACGAGCTCGAAACCATCTCCAGCGCCCGCAACGCGTCTTGAAACCCTACATCGTCCAAACGGAAAGTGAACGGCGGGGGCGCTTGATAGTCCGAGTCGAAGACCACGAGCAGGCCGTACGCTTCGGCCACCTTCTCGAAAATCGTGCGGACATCGCCTTTCAGGTTGAAGCTTTTTATTTCCGGCGAACCGGCAAGCGAGGGCGCTGGCAATGCTTCGCGTTCCAGGAGATCGTCTCCGGTCACGTTCTCCTGCGTCGACTTTGCGCTTTCCGCAGCTACGTCCGCCGGATCGGGATCCAGCTTGACTTGCGCGGTAAGCTCCGCTTTCGCTTGGAGGGCCGCCTTCCGCGTGGCGTACGCGAGATTGGACGGATCAAGTGCCGCCGCACGCGCATAAAGGAGATAGGCTTGCAGCGTATCTCCCATTCGTTCGGCGCGCTCCCCGGCCTTGAACAGTCTTTCGGCGAAATCAGCGCCGGGACTCGCCGCCGCACACAAGACCGCGACCACCAGAAAGCGAAGAAACCTCACCACTGTGTATGACGATACGCCCAGGTCCACCGTGCAGTATTTGGATAAACTTCGGCCCCCATCCCGCCGATAGAACCATCGGAAGGAAAGCTCTGGAACTATGCCCGTTTTCACGCCAGCACGTGCCGCTTTCAGCCCGGCGGTCCCGCAAAGCTTCGCCGAGGTGGGGATCTCCGAGTCACTGGTGTTGGATCTGGTCCTGCGCCGGATGCTGATCGAGGGTTTCTCGAGCCTGGCGGGCTTGAGCCGTGCGCTGCGCCTCTCGGTCCCGATCATCGATCTGGCCTTTAAGCACATGCGATCTCAACAGCTTGTCGAGATCAAAGGAATGACCGGGAACGACTACAACTTCGTTCTCTCCGCGGCGGGCAAGCAGCTCGCGGGCGAGCGTTTTCAGGTGTCGCAGTACGCCGGGGCATGCCCGGTATCGCTCAAGGAATATCACGCGGCCACCAAGCTCCAGGCCGCCAAGGTCCTGGTGGATCGCAAGACACTCCGGAGTGCATTCTCGGACCTCGTCGTCAGCGATCGCATGCTGGATCAGCTCGGCCCCGCGATTATTTCGCATAATTCGATCTTCGTCTACGGACCCACCGGAAACGGCAAGACCAGTCTCGCCGAGCGGATGCTGCGGGTCTATCAGGATGCCATCCTGATTCCTTACGCCGTCGAGGTGGATAACCAGATCATCAGTTTGTACGACCCAGTGGTGCACCAACCTATCGAGCACGATGATGAGAACACGGACCCACGGTGGATCATGTGCCGGCGTCCCTGCATCGTGGTCGGCGGCGAGTTGATTCCGAGCATGCTGGAGCTGCGTCTGGATGAAGCTTCCGGCATCTACGCCGCGCCGCTGCAAATGAAAGCGAACAACGGCATCCTGATCATCGACGACTTCGGCCGCCAGCTCATGTCACCACGCGATTTGCTGAACCGCTGGATCGTTCCTTTGGACCGGAATGTCGATTACCTCACGCTCCGCTACGGCGTGAAATTCCAGATCCCGTTCGAGCTAATGGTCGTGTTCTCCACTAATCTGGAACCCGCCGATCTCGCGGACGAGGCGTTTCTGCGCCGCATCCACAACAAGATTTACGTTGAAGCGGTAGACGCCCATAGCTTCGATCAGATTTTTGCGCGGGTCGTGCAGTCTCGTGAGATTCAGTCCGAGCCCGATAGCGCTGAATACCTGCGCAAGCTGTGTCTGCGGGAAGGGCGCACCGAGCTCCGGGCCTGCTATCCGGCCGATATCTGCAATATTCTTTTGTCCATCGGACTCTATGAGGGCCGCGAAGCGATCATGTCCAAATCGGAGCTGGAGCGGGCCGCGTCTCTTTACTTCGCGAAGACTTAGCGGAGTTGAATGCCGCTCAATTGATTCGGGACCGCAACATCACACTCCCGATCTCTCTCCACTCCTTGCCTTGCGATTCCGCAACTGCGGCGTAGACCACATTCCCGCGGTAAGTGTTGACGCCTTCCCGGATCGCCGGGTTGCGCTCGCAAGCGGTTTCCAGACCGTAGTGCGCGAGTTCCATCAAGTAAGGAAACGTCGCGTTATTGAGAGCGAAAGTGGACGTGTGAGGCACCGCCGCGGGCATGTTCGATACGCAGTAGTGCAGAACGCCATCGACGAAATAAATCGGGTCGGTATGAGTGGTGGGATGGGAGGTCTCGAAGCATCCGCCCTGATCGATGGCGACATCCACCATCACGGATCCGCGCCGCATGTCCGAGATCATCTCTCGCCGCACCAGCTTGGGAGCCGACGCGCCCGGAATCAGCACCGCGCCGATCACTAAGTCAGCGTGCCGCAGCGATTCGCGGATCGTGTAGGTGTTCGATGCAAGCGTCACGATTGCGCTGGAATAGACATCGTCCAGCTCGCGGAGCCGGTTCATGTTCTTGTCCACGATGGTTACGTGCGCGCCCAAGCCGACGGCCATTTTTGCCGCGTTGTGGCCGACCACGCCGCCGCCCAGAATCACCACGTTGGCGGGAGCCACGCCGGGCACGCCGCCCAGCAAAATACCGCGCCCGCCCATGGGGGCCTCGAGATATTGCGCACCCACCTGCACGGCCATGCGTCCCGCTACTTCACTCATGGGGGTGAGGAGCGGGAGCGAGCCATCCGCCTCGCGAATCGTCTCGTACGCCACGGCGCTGACTCGCGAGCTGAGCAGCCGCTCGGTCAATTCCGGCAGCGGAGCCAGATGAAGATAGGTAAACAGAATCAGGTCGGGGCGCAGGAATCCATATTCGGACGGCTGCGGTTCTTTCACTTTCACCACCAGCCCGCTTTGGCCCCAAACATCGGACGCCTCGGGCACAATCTCCGCGCCGGCGTCCCGATAGTCCTCATCCAGAATGGAGCTGCCCAGTCCGGCACCCTCTTGCACCAGCACACGATGGCCGGATTCCGTTAGCGCCTTCGCGCCGCTCGGAAGAAGACCCACGCGGGCTTCGTGATCTTTTACTTCTTGCGGAACACCAATGACCATTACTGGGTCATTGCTGGCCGGGCGCGGCGAGGTCAGCCGGCTCGGGCGCGGATTCGGATTTCGGAGCCTCGGGTACGAGTTCAGCGGGCGAGGGCGCAGGTTGGAGTCCTGCGGACATACGTTTAGGTCCAAGGCCTAGGGCGATCAGGGACAAGGATCCGATCTTTCCATCGTCGGTAAGATTCTGGTCCCGCTGAAATCGCTTTAGGGCCTCAGACGATTCCGGCCCCCAGGTCCCGTCCGGTGTTCCGCTGAAGTAACCCCGCTCAGTCAGAGCCGTTTGAATTTCCTTATAGCGCTCTTGTGTCGGCTGCTGCTGCGCCGACCTGTGCGGAGCAGCGGCAACCGGCTTTTTACCAGACTGCGTGGTGCGCCGCCGAACTGCCGTCGTCGGAGCGGTGCTGGAAACGTTCCGCGTTGGAACCGGGTGTGCCGAAGCCGAGTGAGTCGCAGCAGCTGGGGAATGAGTAGGTTGTTTACCTGAGTTCTTACTAAGCTGTTTCGTCGAATGCTGCGTCGGCAGTTTGCCTGAAGTCGCCGTAGAGGTCTTTGGTTTAGCGGCGGGCGGCGGCGTGTCCTGCGCGGCAATCTCACCCGCGGCAAGTATCACCGTTAACAAAAAAGTAGCAATGGGACGCAAACGGTTAGTTTAGCAAGGTTCTGGGCGGATTTGGGCTACCCCCCTGGGGAAGGCCTATACCGGGCGGCTATTCAAACAGAGATGATCGGCCACGCTCATTCGTTTCACCCGACCTGCTGGAAATGGATCGGCAGCGCGGTTAGGCCGCGCAGGCCGAGATTCTCGCGCCAGACTAGCGGAACCGGGTCCAGCGTCATTTCCGGTAGTTTCCGGAGGATAGCCTCGAACGCAACCTGCCCTTCGATCCGCGCGAGAGCAGCGCCAAAACAGAAGTGCGCAGCCCAGCCGAAGGCCAGATGGCGGCGGTCGTTGCGGCCGACGTCCAGCCTGTCCGGATCGGCAAACTGCTCCGGATCGCGGTTGCCGGCCGCCATGACCGCAATCACCGCCTGGCGTTTTCGAATCCGCCGCCCTCCCAATTCCAGGTCCTCCGGAGCCAGTCTCGCGGTATGCTGGCTCGGACTCTCATAGCGGAGCAGCTCTTCAACAGCGGACGGAACCAGAGACAGGTCGTCGCGCAGCCTCTGCATTTCGCCCGGATTCCGCAGTAGCGTCAGAATCCCGTTCCCGATCAGGTTGGTGGTGGTCTCCTGCCCTCCCACCATGGTGACGATCGTATTCGCCACCACCTCTTCGTCCGTTAGCCGTTCCCCCTGGACCTCCGTGGTCATCAAGGAATGAATCAACCCGGGATGCGGATGCTTGCGGAATTCGCGAATGCGCGCGTGGAAATACGCGGTCATCTCCTCGACGCTGCGGAGCACCCGCGGCACGCGGTCCGGATTGTGCTGGAAGTTGCCGAGCATCTCGGCGAAATCTTCCGACCAACGTTTCAATTGATGCCGATCCCCGACCGGAACGCCGAGCATCTCGGCGGTGACGATCGCCGGGAGCGGATACGCGAGGTCCGCGATCACGTCCATCTTTCCAGCCGGCGCAATGGCGTCGAGCAACTGATCCACAATGTCCTGGATGTGCGACCGCAGAACTTCGACGCGCCCCGGCGTAAACGCGGCAGATGCCAGACTCCGCAGCCGGGTGTGGGCAGGTGCATCCAGGAAGAGCATCTGCTTTACCATGACTGCGGCGATAGGAGTCATGGAAGAAAGCCCCATGGCCGTCAACTGGTCAGGGGTGGGAGTGCGGTCGGCGGAAAAATGATGCAGAACGTGGACCACGTCCTGATAACGCGTGACCACCCAGGCGCTCAGGAACGGGTCCCAGTGAACGGGGTCCTCCGTGCGCAAGCGCCGGTAGAGCGGATATGGATTGGCCAGCACCTCCGGGTCGAGCAGTTGATACAAGCTCAACTCATGGTTCGCGGCGCTCATTTCGCTCCTCCCCAGGGGAGCTTGGACGGATTCAACCCGGCCTATCAGTTCTGCGGCAAAGTACCGCTCAGGAACATAGTGGTCGAGCTGCTGGCGGCCCGGCCGCGGCCGCTCCGCCCCACTTGCTTGCGAACAACCCGGAATGCGACCGGGTCTCCCGGCTTCAGCGTCTGCTGAACCTTGCGAATGTCGTCGACGGAACTGACCGGCTGACGGTTGATCGCGATGATGATGTCATGGTCCATCATGCCGATTTCTTCTGCAAACGAGCCCGGCTCGATGTAGGTGATCGCCACGCCGTGCTTGTCCGGCGTAAGCCCGCGCTCCTCTTCGTCAACCGGACGGCCACTGATACCGAACCTCACCTGGCCGGTGGTTGGCCCCGCTTCGGGCTTGGCGGGTTCTTCGGGCGTGATCTGATTGCCGGGGAGCCGGTCCTTGTACAATTCGGCGCGATTTTGGATGATGAGCTTGAAATCCATCTTCTTTCCGTCGCGGTCGATATTGAGCGTGACCGGCGATCCAACCGAGATGTCCGCCACGCGAGCCACCAGTTCGTCGCCGTCCTTGATGTCCTGGCCGTTGAGGCCGAGGATAATGTCATCGGCATGAACGCCCGCCTTATCCGCGGGACCGGCCTTCTGAATGTCACCGATGATGACGCCATGCCCCACGCCCAGCGCCTTCATGATCTCAGGCGTACTCGATCGTGGATCCCAGGTTACGCCGATGGAGCCGCGCGTAACATGTCCGTCGCGGATAATGTCGTTGTATACCCTGACCGCCATGTTCATCGGAAGCGCGAATCCGACGCCTTGGGAACCGCCGTTTTGCGTGGCGATCATGGTGTTGATTCCGATCACCTCGCCGCGGATATTCAGCAGCGGCCCGCCGCTGTTGCCGGGATTGATCGCCGCGTCGGTCTGAATAAAGCGCTGAAACTGGGAGCCGATAGAGCCGCGTCCGGTGGCGCTGACAATGCCGGCCGTCACGGTTTCCTCTAGCCCAAACGGCGAACCGATGGCCACGGCCCAATCCCCGACCTGCACGGAATCGGAGTTAGCAATGTTCACTGGGGTCAGCGGTACCCTGGGCTCAATCTTGATTACGGCAAGGTCAGTCTCGGCGTCGACGCCGATTACCCGGGCCCGGTACTCGGTGGTGTCGTTATTCAGCTTCACGCGGATGTGGTCGACCAGTCCGCCGTTCTCTTCGGAGACGACGTGCTTGTTGGTGATAACGTATCCGTTCTTGTCGACAATAAATCCGGTACCCGACTGCTCATGGCGGAAGGCTTGGTCCGGGATAGCACCGCCGCCCTGCCCACCTTGGCCGCCCTGCCCGCCGAAGAAGCGGCGGAATAGGTCGGAGCTGTCGTTGTCGTCGTCCTCATCAGGGTC
>JBEKBK010000200.1:0-13693 GCA_050015435.1 Bryobacteraceae bacterium | reverse complement strand
TGGCGAAGTGGGCAACCACCAGGGACATTTCTTCGAGCGCCTGACGCGCTGATTGCATCGAGAACCGTTGGGCAAACTGGTATCGCATGCTCGCCAGCCTGTAGTTGAACGCCAACATCCGCTCTTCGATTCCGGACTGGCCGTTGGCGACTTCGTTCATCAGCCTGGTTACCAGGGCGTAATCCCGATCCAGGAGGTCTCGCAAAACATCCAAGTCAGCATTCGGCTCGCACAACTGCGATTGAACGTTGGCGAAACTGAGCTGATTAGCGGTTGCAACCTCACGGGCGTAGTCGCGCGCGGTCCTGGCGTGCAGCATTAGAAGACAGGTGTAACGGAACCAGTACGCAAACAACAGAACCGATCCCGCCATGATTACGATTGTTGCGATTGATTCGGTCACCGTCGGTTTCCTCTTCCACAGGAAGAATAACACTACGGGACCGTCCAAACAATGCCTTTTAAGTCCCTAAGGCTTTTATTGTTTTCACTTATAGGGGACCCTTAGCCTGAAGAGTACCACTCCAGGAAGGCTCGAAAAAGTCAGGATCGCAGCGATAAGACAACAACTGCTCATGACGCCGTCTTCCGAACCCGTTTCTGTACCGAGCACAGAACGCTTGATGGGGCGGCTTCCGGCCTTCTCACCGATCGCTTTGCGCCTAATGGGCATCATTTTTGATGAAGACGTGTCCTTTAAAGAGGTGGCGCGGCTTATCTCCCTCGACCCCGCCATCTCCGGACAAGTCCTCAAACTCGCCAACTCGGGATTCTACGGGCGCAGATCCTCGGTTCACTCGATCCTGCATGCCATCGCACTGGTGGGGATCAAGACTCTGAGCGGAATCGTCGTGACCGCAGCGATCTGGAAGGCGCTGCCCCGCCGCGGCTCTCCGTTCATGACGGACTGGTGGCGTCACAGCGTAGCGTCGGCTCTGATTTCCGCTCACGAAGCCAAACAGAATCTGAACCTGGACAGCGCGTATACGGCAAGTCTGTTACACGGCATCGGACAGCTCGCCCTTGCTCAATACGCGGAGGATTACAACGCGGGATTCCTGGCGGCCTATTCGAGCGGAAGTGACCTGCTGGAATTCGAACGCGAGGCGTTCGGGACCGATCACGCCGAGCTTGCAGGCCGAATCCTTGAGCATTGGAAAATCCCGAAGGTGATCCAAGAAGCGGTAGCTTCCCATCATGCGGCGGACTGCCCGTCCAGGCTTGGAACCGCCGTACAAACCAGTTGCATCGCAGCGGAATACATGGGATTTGGCAAGTGCGGGTGCCACGGCGTTATCGCCGCCGGAAAGCTTCCCCCTGGCGTGGTGACCTTAATTGAGACCAAAGATTTCCTCGAAGGTCTGGCCCAACAAGTGAACGGAATCGAGTGTTCGCTCATCTAGTCTTGCAGTTTCAATAATATACACCCACTTGACATCGTACTGAGCCAATCGCGATAATGATGTAGGACTGATTTGGTCTTAGATTGCCAAGCATGCTCAAGCTGACCAAGAAAGCGGATTACGGCCTAATCGCCCTCCGTCATTTGGCGACCGCCAGAAGGAGTACGAGCGCGAAGGACATTGCCGATGCATATCGGATCCCAGTGCCTTTGCTATCTAAAATCCTGCAGAATCTCGTTAAGGCAGGTCTCTTGGTCTCGGAACAAGGGACCAACGGCGGATACCGGCTCGCCAGAGATCCCCACGAGATTACCGCGCTTGAAGTGATCCGGACGATCGACGGGCCAATTATTTTAACCCACTGCTTCACCGAGCACGCCGAGTGCGATCAGAGCGATCTGTGCCCGGTCCGGGAGCCGCTGCGGAAAGTTCACGAGGGCATTCTGCGGCTGCTTTCGAGCATTACCATTTCGGACATGTCGAACGACGATATGCCAATTCCGCAAATCCCAACGGTCATATCCAGCATCCAACCAACGAGGACTTGATGAAACTACCGATCTACATGGACAATCATGCCACCACCCCGATGGATCCGAGGGTGTTCGAGGCCATGCGTCCGTACTTCATGGAAGTATTTGGCAACGCCGCAAGCCGGAACCACAGCTTCGGTTGGCAGGCGGAAGAAGCAACCGAGAAGGCCCGGAAGCAAATTGCTGACCTGATCGGCGCGACGGCCAAGGAAATCGTTTTCACCAGCGGCGCCACCGAATCGAACAACCTGGCCCTCAAGGGTGTGGCCCAGATGTACGCCGAAAAGGGCGATCACATCATCACCGCGGCCACCGAACACAAAGCCATCCTCGATACGTGCAAGCACCTCGAAAAAGAGGGAGTGCGCGTGACTTATCTGCCGGTGCAGACCAATGGTCTGGTGGATCTGGATCAATTGCGCGCGGCCATGACTGACAAGACCATCCTGGTCAGCATAATGTACGCCAACAACGAAATCGGCGTGGTGCAGAACGTCCGCGAGATCGGAAAAATCGCTAAGGAACATGGAGCTTTGTTCCACAGCGATGCGACCCAGGCCGCGGGAAAGATCCCGGTGGATGTGATCCGCGACAATATCGACCTGATGTCGATCAGCGCTCATAAAATGTACGGCCCGAAAGGCGTAGGTGCTCTGTACGTCCGGCGCCGGAATCCGCGCGTTCAGCTTACTGCGCAGATCGACGGCGGCGGACATGAGCGCGGAATGCGATCTGGCACTCTGAACGTGACTGGAATCGTCGGTTTGGGCGAGGCGTGCGCGCTGGCCAAGGCCGAAATGGCGGAGGAATCGAAGCGCCTGTCCTACCTGCGGGACAAACTGAAGGACCGGTTGCTGGCTTCGCTCGACGAATGCTACATCAACGGAACCATGGAAAGCCGGTTGCCGAATAACCTGAATATCAGCTTTGCCTACGTCGAGGGCGAGTCCTTGCTGATGGGAATCAACGATATTGCGGTGTCCAGCGGATCGGCGTGCACTTCCGCGACGCTTGAACCGAGTTACGTATTGAAAGCGCTGGGCGCCGGCGACGATCTGGCCCACTCCTCCATTCGTTTCGGACTCGGCCGGTTCAATAGCGAAGAAGAAGTGGATTATGTGGCCGAGAAAGTCATCGACGTGGTCAACAAATTGCGCGAGCTTTCTCCGCTTTACGAAATGCATAAAGAGGGAATTGATTTAACCAAGGTCCAATGGACCGCTCATTAAGAGGATACAATCTATGGCGTATTCGAACAAAGTACTCGATCATTACAACAATCCGCGCAACGTGGGTTCCTTCGACAAGAGCGATCCCAATGTGGGCACCGGCATGGTGGGCGCGCCCGAATGCGGCGACGTCATGAAGCTCCAGGTGAAGGTGAATCCGGAAACCGGGATCATTGAGGACGCGAAATTCAAGACGTTCGGTTGCGGCAGCGCCATCGCCAGTTCGTCGCTCGCCACCGAATGGCTTCGCGGCAAAACCGTGGATCAGGCTCTCGAAATCAAGAACACCGATATTGTGAATGAGCTGAGCCTTCCTCCGGTGAAGATTCACTGTTCCGTGCTCGCCGAAGACGCGATCAAAGCCGCGATCGGCGACTATAAGAAGAAGACCGCATCTCAGGCGGTCGGGCAACCGGCGTAAATTGGTATGGTTACAGTAACGCCGAAGGCAGTTGAAAAGATTCGGGAGGCGTTCGCGCGCGAAAAGGTCAGTGGCGGCCTGCGTCTTGGCGTCTTGGGAGGGGGCTGCTCCGGGCTGAGCTATCAGTTCAAGTTCGACCCTAAGCCGAGGGCCTCCGACAACGTGCTCAACTTCGATGATGTCCAGATTTTCATTGACCCGAAAAGCCTGGTGTACCTCGACGGCATGACTCTCGATTGGCAGGATTCGCTGATGCAGTCTGGCTTTGTCTTTGAGAATCCGCACGCCAAGAAAAGCTGTGGCTGCGGCACATCGTTCTCGGCCTGATGGATTTCTACGAAGCGCTGGGCTTGGACCCGAAGCTCTCGCTTGACCCTGACGACCTGAAAAAGCGCTTCTACGAGCGCAGCCGTCAGTTGCATCCCGACCGGTTTAGCCGCTCCAGCCCGCAAGAACAGCAGCGCGCGCTCGATATGACGGCTCTTTTGAACGATGCCTTTCGTACGCTTCGCAATCCGATCACGCGGGCGGAGTATTTTCTCAAAGAGCGCGGGATAGAGCTTTCGAAAGACGCGCCGCCGGAGTTGCTTGAAGAAGTATTCGAGTTGAATATGGCACTCGAAGAGCTTCGCGGAGGCGATGATTCCGCGCGCTCTCAATTAGGCGAGGCGCAGGCCCGGTTCGCGGCGATGCGGGAAGAAATTGATCAATCTCTCGACCAGTCATTTGCGAAGCATGATGCTGCTCCCGGCGGAGCCGAGCTCGACGGAATCAGGAGCGCACTCAATCGCCGCCGCTATATTTCGAACCTGGTTCGGGAAGTCGAAAAGGAAATGAATGTCCCTGCAAATTGATTTTGGCGGCGGTCCCCGCCCTTCAATCGTCGGCATTGACCTCGGCACCACCAACAGTCTGGTCGCGGTGATGGATCTGACCGGTCCGCGCATGCTCTCCGGCATCGTGCCCAGCGTGGTCGCCGTTACGCCCGAAGGCGCCGTAATCGCCGGCTCCGAAGCGCGCGACATGCTGGTCACCCACCCTGAACGCGCCGTGTATTCGGCAAAGAGGCTTATGGGGCGAGGGGTAGCCGACATTCAGGACGAGCTGAAGTTGTTTCCGTTTCACATCGCGCCATCGAGCGAGTCTGTTCTGAAATTGCAGGTGGCCGATCGGGTTTTCACACCACCGGAAGTATCGGCCCACATACTTCGGAAGCTGAAGCTGGACGCTGAAGCCGCGCTCGGCACTGCCGTCACCCAGGCCGTGATAACCGTGCCCGCGTACTTTAACGACGCCCAGCGCCAGGCCACCAAGGACGCCGGCCGCATCGCAGGGCTCGAAGTGCTGCGCCTGGTTAATGAACCCACCGCAGCCGCTCTTGCGTACGGTCTGGATAAGCGGAAGCAGGGGATCATCGCGGTTTATGACCTCGGCGGCGGCACGTTCGATATTTCGATTCTGCGCCTGCACGACGGGATTTTCGAAGTGCTCGCGACCAATGGCGACACCCACCTCGGCGGCGACGATATCGACAACTTGCTGCTCCAGATCGCATTCGAGGATATTCAATCCGAATGGGGCGAAGACATCTCACGGCGGACCGACGCGGTCCAGCTTCTGCGCCGCGCCGTCATTGCCGCCAAAGAGCATCTTTCCTTTGTCCCCAACGCGGTAATCGACCTGGAATTTCAGGGCCGCCGCTATCAGCGCGAGATCACGCGCGACCTGTTCGAGCAATTGATCAAGCCGATTATCGACCGCACGCTCGGGCCTTGCCGCGCTTGCATCGCCGACGCCGGTGTCAAGGTCGAGGAGATTAATGAAGTGGTCATGGTCGGCGGCTCGACTCGAATTCCGCGCGTGCGCTCCGCAGTTGAAACGCTGTTCCGCTCGCGCCCGCACCTTGAGCTGAATCCGGACGAGGTTGTGGCTCTCGGCGCCGCCGTGCAGGCCGGCATCCTCGCGGGCGACGTTCAGGATCAACTCTTGCTCGACGTGACCCCGCTGTCGCTTGGAATCGAAACCATGGGCGGCATCGTCTCGAAACTTATCCATAGAAACTCGACCATTCCGGCATCCGCCCATGAGCACTTCACTAACGCCGTCGACGGGCAGCGCAATGTCCTCATCCATGTCGTTCAAGGAGAGCGCGAATTGGTGAAAGATAACCGGAGCCTCGCGCGGTTCGACCTGACCGGTATCGATCCCGTGCCGGCCGGTTTGGCGCGTATCGAGGTACGTTTCCTGATCGACGCGAACGGCATCCTCAATGTCACCGCGCGCGACCTCAGAACAGGCAAGGAACAGGGCGTGGAAGTAAAGCCCTCCTACGGGCTGAGCGACGAGCAGGTGGAAGCTATGATTCTCGAATCCTTCGATAAAGCCGAGGAGGATTTTCGCGAGCGTCAACTCCGCGAGGGGCGGGTGGAAGCGGATGCAATTCTCGCCGCCGTCGAAAAAGCGCGTCACAGCGACAGTTACGCCGCGCTGCCAGAGTCGGAACGCGCCGCCATTACTTTGGCGGTGAATCATCTTCTGATGGTTTACCATCACGATAACCATCTCCTGATCCGCGCTAAGATCGAACAGCTCAATCGTGCCACCATGACCCTCGCGGAAAGCATCATGAATGACGCCGTCAGCGGCGCACTCAAAGGGAGCAAGATCGATGCCTAAGCTCACCTGGTCCAGCCTCGACGATATTGCTTTCGCGCTTTACGAAAAATATCCGGACCTCGACCCGACCAACATCCGGTTCACCGACCTCCACAAATGGGTCACCGAGCTCGATGATTTTGACGACGATCCATTGAAGTCAAACGAGGCGAAGCTCGAAGCCATCCAGATGGCCTGGCTGGAAGAGTATAAAGACAACCAGTAACCGCGTCTACAATAGTTCCAGATGCGGGTCCTGATTTCTCTCATCCTGTCAGCGTCGCTTTTTGCGGCTGAGCCCAAGCTCACCCCCGAAATGCAGACCGTGGTGGACCACATCTCGGCAGAATCCCTGCGCGGGAACCTCTCCTACATCGCCTCGGACCTTCTCCAGGGACGCGGCACGCCATCGCCGGGACTGGATCTGGCAGCCGAATACATAGCTGCGCAGTTTCGTCGCTTTGGGTTGGAACCGGCCGGAGACGACGGATATTTCCAGACCGCCACTTTGCGGGTTCGAGAGCCGAACTGGCAGGGCTTCCGTATGACCCTCACCACCGGCAACCGGACCATCGAATTGACCCGCGACGACCTCTTTGTCTCGACCCCATCGGCGTTGGATTTCGATGACGCACGCATCGACGTGACAGACACGCCGGAATCCGCGAAGGGTAAGGTCGTATTTGCGGCCAACCCGCGGGCGGCTGCGAGGCTCCGAGGATCTGAAGCCGCTCTGATCCTGCTACCGGCCGATGATCGCAGCCGGGATCTACCGCCGGGTCCGCAGGTGAGCGATCCTGAGACGCCTCGGCGAGCGGTTCCGAGAGCCACGATCGCTCGCGCGGATGCTCTCGAACTGTTGGCGCACGCAAAAGATGCGCGGATCACACTGCACATGGAAGCGCCTTTTGATCGGCCCGCGAAGACTCGCAACGTCGTGGGAGTTTTGCGCGGCTCAGACCCGATTCTGCGCGATACGTACGTGATGTTGACCGCCCATTACGATCATCTGGGCACACGTTCCTCCGGCGAGGACCGAATCTATAACGGCGCCAATGATGATGGGAGCGGAACGGTTTCGGTGATCGAAATCGCCGGCGCACTCGCGGCGCTGAACCCGCGCCCCAAACGCAGCGTGCTCTTTGTTGCGTTCTTTGGAGAGGAGCGAGGATTGGTTGGATCGCGTTACTACGGACGCCATCCCGTCGTGCCGCTCGATAAGACGATCGCGGATATCAATCTGGAACAGGTCGGCCGTACCGATTCCACCAATGGGCCCCAGGTTCGGACCGCGTCGCTTACTGGCTACGATTTTTCCGAAGTGCCGCGGATCGTGGCCCAGGCAGGCCGTCTGGTCGGAGTTAAAGTCTACAAAGACGATCAGGCGAGCGTCGCGTTTTTCAGCCGGAGCGATAATCAGGCGCTGGCCGATCTGGGCGTGCCGGCCCACACGTTGTGTGTGGCTTTTGACTACCCGGATTACCACCAGGTCGGCGATGAATGGCAGAAAATCGACTACGCCAACATGGCGAAGATTGATGACGCAGTCGGCCTCGCGGTTCTGCATCTCGCCTCGAACGCTCCGCCGCCGAGGTGGAACGAGTCCGCCCCGGCGGCCAAGAGATACGTCGAAGCCGCGAAGAAGCTAGCTCACTGAGCGTGCTTTACCGGTGCATGGTTTTCTGCTTTTCGGAAGCCATGGGGACGTCACCGGCTGTGCGCATCCAGTCATCCACCCGGCGTTGTGCTTCCTCTTGCGCGATTCCGTACCGCTCTTGAATCTTTCCAATGAATTTATCGCGGTGTCCGGCAATCTGCTCCAAGTCGTCGTCGGTCAGTTTCCCCCACTGATCCCGGATCGAGCCCTTCATCTGTTTCCACTTGCCTTCTAGTTGATTCCAATTCATAACGTTTCATTCCTCGTTTGGCGAATTCGCCGTTAGGTGAAACGCAACCCAGGGGCCAAAGACGCATTTTGGGCACCCAAACGTGATCGGCACATCGCGCGTCTACGGCAGCCGAAACATTTTTACTGGGCCCTGAAGAAAATGCAGATCCGAAAGGTAAATCAGGCTCCCATAGTCCGTTTCGTCCGCGCAGATACAGGCGTTCGCAAGCACTGCGAAATTCTCGCAGCCAGTTCGCTAACGTGCGGTTCGCGGAACATCGAGATGTGGTCGCCCGGCGATTCGAGCAACTCGAATTCACCTTGCACTAATTCGGGCCAGCCCAGATGCGCGGCTGGAATCTCCGGGCGTTGCATGGAACGAATCAGGGTCACCCGTCCGGAGTAGGACTTCGGAGTATACTTTACCACCGCTTGAGACACCTTGTCGGCGAAGGAACGCAGATCTTGACGGCTGGGAGCCGCCTTCACCATGCCTAGGATGCGGTCATGCAGGTAAGCCCACGCGTCTCGCGGCGCCAGACGTAAAGAGATCTTTAAGTGGTGATGAATGTTGGAAGCGGCTAACCGGTATTTCGATAGGTTGAAGTAGTAAGTCGGATTTGAGGCGTCCACTAGGATGAGCGATTCAACCGTCTCTCCCGCACGAACCAATTGCGCCGCGACTTCGTAGGCGAGCACCCCTGCCGCGCACCATCCGGCCAGGTGATACGGACCCTGCGGCTGCACCGCCCGAACCTGTTGCACCACGAGTGCCGCGACTTCCTCCAGAGTGCATGAGTCCGGCAAAAGGGCTTCGTCAGCCGGCTTCAGGGCCACGCTGATCAAAGGCCATTCCGCGGAGATGCGCATGGAAAGAGCACGGCAAATCGGACCCGCATACAGCCACAGGAGCGGCGACCGTGTTCCAGCGGCTTGACGGCGGATGGTTATGGGCAGGGATTCCGCGGCGCTAGGTCCCGCGAGCAATAGCGCGAGTTGATCGATGGTTGGTGCATGAAAGACATCAGCCATCGATACTCGCTTCCCGAATTCTATATCGATCTGTCGTAAGAGTTTGGCTACCAGAAACGAATGGCCGCCTAAGTCGAAAAAGTTGTCGCGAACACTGATGGGCCGTACGTCGAGCACCTCTTCCCAAATAGAACGAAGCCTCTGTTCCACCGGATTCGTTGGAGCGGCGAATTCAGCAGCCGTTTCAACCGTGGCCGGTTTCGGCAGGGCCTGGCGATCGATTTTGCCGTTCGGCGTGAGCGGGAGGGCGTCCAGCAACACAACCCGCGATGGAATCATGTAATCCGGCAGCTTTTGTTTCAGGAACGCTCGCAGGTCGAGATTTTTCGCGCCGGCAATCACGTACGCCGCCAGACTCATTCCTCCTGAGGCGTCGGACCAGGAGCGAACCGCGGCAGCCCGCACGTCGGGGTGTTTGAGCAAGGCCGCTTCAATTTCTTCCGGTTCAATTCTGAATCCGCGAACCTTAACCTGATTGTCCGCCCGCCCAAGATATTCAAGCGTGCCGTCCGGCAGCCATCGTGCCACGTCGCCCGTGCGATAGATACGCGCCTCCGGCTTGTCCGGATGAGAAATGAATCGCTCGCTGGTTAACTCCGGGCGGCGCAGATAGCCCCGCGCCACGCCCGCGCCGCCGATATATAACTCGCCCGGCACGTTGGCCGGTACCAGGGAGAGATTAGAGTCCAGAATCAGGATTTCGGTATTTGCGATCGGGCACCCGATCGGCACGGCGGAGTTCGCGGAGGTGACCCGATGGATGGTGGACCATATGGTTGTCTCCGTGGGTCCATAGAGATTCCATAACTCCGCGCAGCGTGGGAGGAGCTGCGCCGCGAGGTCGCGCGGAAGGGCCTCGCCGCCGCATAGAGCTTTCAAACGCGAAGACCCGGTCCAGCCCGCGTCCACCAGTCCGCGCCACGCCGCGGGCGTCGCCTGGAGCACCGTACAGGGTGACTCGTCGAGCAAAGTCATGAGACGGCCTGGGTCGCGCACGTCGTCCCGGTTCGCAACCACCAGACGCCCACCAGTGATCAAGGGAAGATAGAGTTCTAGAGCGGCGATGTCAAAGGATAGCGTGGTCACGGCCAGCAGGGAATCTGCCGCCGTAAAGCCAGGCTCGCGTTGCATCGAGAGGAGAAAATTTACGACGGCCGAATGCTGGATCTCCACGCCCTTCGGAAGGCCCGTGGACCCCGACGTGTACAACACATATGCCAGACTGTCAGGCTTTGCCGGAACTTTCGGGTTCGTGTTTTCTCCGCCTGGTTCGTCACAAAATAGAATCTCTGCATTCGATTCCGGCAAGCTGCCCGCCAGACGCCGCTCGACCAGAAGAAGCGCGGGCTGGGCATCTTCCATCAGAAACGCGAGGCGCTCTTTCGGGAAGGCCGGATCGAGAGGCAGATAGGCCGCCCCTGCTTTCATTACTGCAAGCGGCGCGGCGATCACGTCGATGGATCGATCGACGCAGAGCCCTACCAATATTTCCGGCCCGGCGCCTGCGCTGCGCAGACGATGTGCCAGCCGGTTCGCTCTTTCGTTCAGTTGGCGATAAGTCAGCCGCTGCTCACCCGCTTCGACGGCGATCGCATTAGGGGTCAGCTCGGCCTGTCGCTCGACCATCTGGTGAATCGTCGTGGCCGGGACTTCGCACTTGGAATTGTTCCAGCTCACGCACAGCTCATTCCGTTCCTGCCGCGTCAGGATTGGTAGATCACGGAGGCGCGCGCCGGGATCGTTCACCGCTGCTTCGAGCAGAGTTGTCCAATGTCCGGTCATGCGTTCGATCGTGGCGTCGTCAAACAGATCGGTGTTATAGACGAACCGCGCGATATAGCCTTCGGGGCGCTCGTCGATCTCCAGATACAGGTCCGTTTTGGACGTTCCTGTAGCGATGTCCATCTGCGTGAGGTCCCAATCCCCCGCGGCTGGCGCAGCGGGCGGCTCAATGGAGAATGACACTTGAAAGAACGGGTGACGGCTCGCGTCGCGCTTCGGTTGAAGTTCCTGCACCAACCGGTCGAAGGGAACGTCGCTGTGCGCAAGCGCGTCGAGGACGCTGTTCTTCACTTCGGCGAGATAGTCGCGGAAGGTGAGTTCGCCTGCCGGACGCGTACGCAGTGTCACGATGCTCAAGAAATAACCCATGAGCTGCTCGAATTCCGCTCGCCGGCGGCCGTCGGTTACCCCGCCCACCAGGATGTCGTTTTGACCGGAGTAGCGATGCAGCAGCGTCTTGAAGGCTGCCAGCAGGAACATGTACACCGTCACGCCCTCGGCGCGGCTCACCCGCTTGAGTGAGGCGGTCAGCTCGCTCGAGAGCGAAAACGTCCGCATGTTTCCGCGATAAGAGCGCACGGCCGGGCGCGGCCGGTCGGTTGGTAATTCGAGATTCGGCAGCGGGCCCGCCAATTGTTCGCGCCAGTACCCCACTTCGTTGGCGACGAACTCGTCGGTGAGTAACTGGTGATGCCAGAACGCATAGTCGCCGTACTGAAGGTCGGGCTCGGGAAGCGGCGACGGCTGATCCTTCGAGAAAGCCTCGTAAAGAGCCGCGAGTTCCGGCACGAGGACCCGGTAGATCGATACGCCGTCAAAAATAATGTGATGAAGCGTGAGATGAAGCCGGTAATCCTGATCCGCCAACTTGAACACGCACGGCCGGAGAAGTGGCCCGGTGGCCAGGTCAAACGGCCGTTGGGCATCCGCCTTCGCTTGACGAAGCGCCGCCGGCCCGCGCTCATTCTCCGGAAGATGTGTCAGATCCATCAGCGGAATCGACAGCTTGAGCGGATGGACCACCTGCACCAACCGTCCTTCCACGGAGGCAAAGGAAGTGCGCCAGATCTCGTGGCGTCGAAGCAGTTCGTTAAAGCTGCGCTCCAGCGTCTCCAGGTTCAAACGGCCGCGATAATGGACGGTGATAGGCTCGTTGTAAACCGGAAGTGTAGACGTCATTTGCGACGACAGCCACACCTGTTGTTGGTGAGGGGCTGCCGGCGCGGTGGCGCGAGGTTGCATCCGCACGACCCGGGCTTCCGCCTGCTCCCGCCCGAACTCACCGCGCAGAAATCGATTCAGTAACCGCCGTTTCGCGTCGGAAAGCGGTTCATGATTTTCCATGAAAGTTTATTCCGGGGCCGCCTCGGCAAGATCCAGCATTTGCCTGGCTTCCTCTTCGCTCATGGAATCAAGCTTCGAGATCAGGAGGCGCTCGATCTCGCTTGCGAGCTTCGCCACAGTTTGCGCCGCAAACAAGCCGCGCAGCGTCATCTCGACACCGAATTTTTGCCGAATCCGAAGGAGCACCTGTGCGCCCAGAAGGGAGTGGCCACCGAGGAGAAAGAAGTTGTCGTCCAACCCAACCCGGTCGACACGCAGTAACTCGGAGAGAATCCCGGCCACCTGCACCTGAATCGGGCTCAGCGGCGGTCGAAAATCCGCTTGACCGAGTAGATTATCGGGTGAGGGCTCGGGCAGCGCTGCGCGATTGATTTTTCCGCTGGACGTAAGCGGCCACTGGTGGATCCGGACGAACACGCTCGGGACCATATATTCAGGCAACCGGCGTGCTACGAACTCGCGAAGCTCCGCGGAGGAAGGCGGTGCATCCGGGCCCGGCCCTATGTAGGCCACTAATCTCCTTTCTCCCGTGGCGTCGGCGCGGGCCAGCACCGCGCTCGAAGTGACTCCCGGGTGTTGATCGAGCACGCTCACGATTTCGTCTGGTTCGATGCGGTGTCCGCGAATCTTTTCCTGGTTGTCGATCCGGCCGCGGAACGAAATTTTCCCGTCCTCGCGTAAGGTACCAAGATCGCCAGTACGGTACATGCGTGCGCCGGGTGAGGAGCTGTACGGATTTTCCAGGAACCGCTCGGCCGTCAATTCCGGGCGATTGCGATAACCTCTTCCCACGCTGGTGCCGCCTATATAGATCTCACCAGTACTGCCGGCTGGAACTGGCTGACCCTCGTTGTCCAGAAGATAGACTTGAGTGTTCGCGATCGGAGCGCCGATGGCCGGAAGGGCCTCGGGGCAGCCGCATTCAACCGGCACGGCGCCAGAAGTGGCGACCACCGTACATTCCGTCGGGCCATAGTTGTTCACCACGCGAAATGGAATATCCGCGGCCGGATACCGGTGTAGCGTGTCCGCGCCAGTGAGGAGAAAGCGTAGCGCGGTTTGGGCCGGCCAATCCGCAGTGAGCATCGGCTCGGCGAGCGCAGTCGGAACGAACGCAATGGTCACGCTCTGGGCCGCCAGCCACTCCCGCATCAACTCGGCCGAAGTTCTGATCCTCTCGTCGGCAAGGACGATCGTCGACCCCGCCGATAGATACGGCCACAATTCCCACACCGCTGCGTCAAAAGCGAGGCCCGAAACATGACTGGCGCGATCCGTTCCTGTCACCCCGAATGCGCGCCTGTGCCAGAACACGAGGTTTAGCAGGTTGCCGTGCGTAATCTCCACGCCCTTCGGCTTGCCGGAGGTCCCGGAAGTATAAATGATGTAAGCAAGATGGTCCCGTG
>JBEKBK010000199.1:0-17021 GCA_050015435.1 Bryobacteraceae bacterium | reverse complement strand
AGAATGTAGAGCTGCGATCTGCCAGTCCAGTCGAAGCGGAACCCCTTTGGCCACCTAGTCTCTCAGGGGGCGCACCCCTGTAGTCCGATCGCAGCGCGGTTTGTCGGCTGTCGGAATAACGACGAGATTGGCGGACGCGTCCAAATGGCCGGGGAGCCGCTTTCGAGAGCACAGCCCGCGTTTTCAAAAACTTGGCGATGGCACGTGCCTTGCTCTCTCAGGTTGAGGGTCGCGGCGGCTGCCGAGGCCGAAGGAGTCAGGTGATGTCGGAATGCAAGCGGAGCCCAAGACTATGATCGTGACGGGCGCGTCTCGAGGTATCGGCGCCGGTGTTACGAAGGCGTTTCTCCAGCGCGGTTACAATGTTGTCGCCAACTCGCTCACATTCACAAACTCCGCATTTGCGCCAACCGAGAAGTTGGCTTTAGTCAGTGGCAATATTGACGATGCTTCCACTGCCGCGCAGATTGCCTCGACAGCGATCAGCAATTTCGGCTCTATCGATGGTGTCGTCAATAACGCCGGCATCTTCTTTGCGAAGCCGTTTACAGACTACACAGCCCATGATTTTGAGCTGCTGTCGGGGACGAATCTGCAAGGCTACCTCTATATAACTCAACTTGCCGTGAAGCAGATGCTGGCGCAAGAGACCGGCGGGAGCGTGACTTGCATTACGAGCGCGATGGTGGAGCATCCCATCGCCGGAATAAACGCTTCCGTGCCCATGATCACGAAAGGCGGCCTGGAGGCGATCACGCGCAGTCTCGCGATGGAGTACGCGAAAGAAGGCATCCGCTTCAACGCGGTCGCTCCGGGCGTGGTCGATACGCCGATGCATGCAAAGGACTCTAAGGACTTCTTGAAAAGCCTATCGCCGATGGGAATGCTGTCGGATGTTGACGACATCGTCGAGGCAATCATCTATCTGACTGAAGCTCGTCATGTGACTGGGGAGGTGCTGCACGTGGACGCAGGTGCACACAACGGCAAATGGTAAACCGAGCAGAAAGCAAACTTGCGGCTGCGGGCATCGAGCTGCCTCCCGCTGTGACTCCGTTTGGCGCTTACGCGCCTGCGGTCCAAACGGGTAATCTACTGTTCCTGAGCGGAATGCTTCCTAGGGTTGGCCATGAGCCTAAATTCCTCGGCCGTGTGGGAAAAGAGTTGAACACCGAACAAGGCCGAAGCGCTGCGTACGCCGCCGCACTGAACGTGCTCGCCGTGGCGAGGCAGCACCTTGGATCGCTGGACAAGATTTCCAAGGTCGTGAGGCTCGGAGTCTATATAGCGACAGCCGGGGATTTCTTGGAGCAGGCTAAAGTTGCCGATGCTGCCTCGGAACTTCTCCGCGATATTTTAGGAGAAGACAAGATATCATCGCGCCTGGTGTTCGGAGTGGAGAGCCTTCCGTTCGGAGTGCCGGTCGAGCTGGAAGTCATTTTTGAGTTAGGCAAGTGAGCATTCAAAAGGAGACATTATGGCAACTACAAAGACCGCGGTCGCGCCCATGAGGGCGGCGCAGATTTCTAAGCCGGGGGGAGATTTCGAAATCGTTCAACGCGAAATTCCCAAGCCAGGTGCAGGACAGGTGCGCATTAAGGTACAGGCCTGTGGCGTTTGCCACAGTGACGTGCTCACGAAGGAAGGCCAGTGGCCCGGCATTCAGTATCCCCGCGTTCCAGGACATGAAGTCGCAGGTATCATCGATGAACTGGGTGTAGGTGTTTCCGTGTGGAAGCAGGGGCAGCGCGTCGGCGTCGGCTGGCACGGCGGCCAGGACGGCACGTGTCTCTCGTGCCGGCGCGGAGATTTTCGCAATTGCCGGAACCTGAAAATTCCGGGTATCAGCTATGACGGCGGATACGCGGAATACATGGTTGCTCCGGTTGAGGCGCTGGCAGCGATGCCGGAGAGTTTAAACGCCACGGAGGCAGCACCCCTGCTCTGCGCCGGAATAACCACGTACAATGCGCTGCGGCATAGCGGTGCGTTCCCGGGCGATCTTGTTGCTGTACAGGGTATCGGCGGTCTGGGCCACCTGGGAATTCAATTCGGGAACAAATTCGGTTACAAGGTCGCGGCGATCGGGCGCGGGTCCGAAAACGCGGCTCTCGCAAAGAAACTAGGAGCGAGCGTGTACATCGATAGCAAATCGACGAACGCCGCGGAGGAATTGCAGAAACTTGGCGGCGCGCAGGTAGTTTTAGCGACAGCCCCAAGCTCCAAGGCGATGTCCGAGCTGATCGACGGTCTGGGACCGAACGGTAAGCTCATGGTGATCGGTGCGGCGTTTGATCCCATTGAGGTCACGCCGATGCAGCTCATTTCTGGAAGTCGAACGATTCAAGGCTGGGCTGCGGGAACAGCAGCCGATTCCGAGGACACACTGCGTTTTGCCGAATTGAGCGGTGTGCGTCCGATGATTGAAACCTATCCGCTCGAAAAAGCGGGCGAGGCTTACGCGCGCATGCTGAGCGGCAAAGCGCAGTTCCGCGTCGTCTTGACAATGTAAGGCCGGCGAATAACGCAATCCGGTCCACTATGTCGCAGAATGTGTTTTACCGCACGGTGAAAGTTGACGGACTCTGCATTTTTTATCGGGAAGCGGGGCCGAAGAATGCCCCAACGATTCTCCTGCTCCACGGGCTGCCCTCTTCGTCGCGAATGTTCGAGCCGCTCTTCGCCCGGCTTTCCGATCGCTATCACCTTGTCGCGCCCGATTACCCAGGTTTCGGGCACAGCGACTGGCCGGATCCGAAAAGCTTCGCGTATACGTTCGATCATTTCGCCGGCATCATGAATCGTTTCACCGAGGCGCTCGGGCTCTCGCGCTACACGCTTTACATGCAGGATTACGGCGGGCCCGTAGGCTTTCGCATGGCCTTGGCCCATCCGGAGCGCGTAGAAGCGCTTATCGTCCAGGACGCTGTGGCGCACAACGAAGGCCTGGGGGCGAATTGGAAGCCGCGACGGGCCTTTTGGGCGGATCGCGCCGCCAACGAAAGCACGCTGCGCACAAACCTGCTCTCGCTCGCTACGACGCGTACGCGCCATGTCGGAAACGATCCGAACGTGGATCGCTACGATCCTGATCTATGGACGGACGAGTTCGCGTTCCTGAGTCAGCCGGGGCAGGCGGATATTCAAAGCGACCTGTTTTACGACTATCGAATCAACGTGGACGCATACCCAAAATGGCAAGCCTGGATGCGCGAGAAGCAACCGCGCCTGCTGGTGATTTGGGGTAAGTATGACCTTTCGATTGGTCCAAGGCTTTGTCGGTTCCTCACGTTGAGCGTGCTCACTGGGCGGAATCATCTTGGCCCGTACAATAAACCGGTTCGGAGCTGAGCCCACGAAATAGAAGGGATAACACGTGACCAGGGTTAGAACTTCCTCTCCCGTGGACCGCAATACGCTGACCTCACGCGGACTCACGACGCCGGTCGAGACGACGCGATAGTGATACTCGCCACCGCGCGTCGTTCCAGGGATGTGCCCAATTCCACGGCGTAGCGCGGCCGCGTCACTTCCTTCGACGACCACGGCCGAGAAGACCTTGGAGCGCCTGTAGCGCTCCAAGCCGAGCGAGATCAACACCCTAGCTCAGGCGATAGCCCGTTCAAGCCTGCGAACGATCTCGAGCTTGGGCTGCAGGCCCACGATGCGATCGATCTCTTGGCCTTCTTTCAGCACCAGCAGAGCGGGAATGCTCTGGATGTTGAATCGTTGGGCCGTGATGGGATTCTCATCGATATTCAGCTTCGCGATGAGGACACGTCCTGCCATCTCCGATGCGAGCTGGTCGAGCACCGGCGCCAGCATACGGCAAGGCGCACACCAGGAAGCCCACATATCGACGAGCACCGGCAACCGCGAATGTTCGACTTCCGATGAAAAATTGTCGTCGGTTACCGTCATGGGTGAGTTGGAGAGGGTCAGAGGCGTCTTGCATCGCCCGCAGATAGGATCAAGGCCTCGTTGGATCTTCTCCAGCGGGACTCGGTTGACGGCTCCGCAATTCGAACAGCGGATCAATCTTGGATCAGGCATATTTGGTGGTCTCAGAGCCTCCTATCATCTATTTTCTTGGATCACACCCCAATTCGGCGGCGAGCTTTCCGAAGAGCAGCTTTTCTCTTCCGAGTTTCACGTACTGATCGCCGCGGCCTGAGTTCCTCCAGTCCGCCTTGAATCGCCCTGAAACAATTCATACCCGGAAAGCCACGCATGGCCTGGCTTGGCCGTGATCAAGTTCGGCAGGCATGTCGGGCTGATCCCGCACACGCTGGTGTCAGCTCGATGTACAATGCACTTGTCCAGAGGCCCATTATGGAGATCCTGGCTGATCGCCTCGCGAAGCGAACAATGCACAGATCGACGTGGCACTTGGGGGTCCTTTGCGCGTCTGTTTTCGGGTTGCTAAACGCGCAGATTCCGGCCGTTCAGACGCAACCGGAGCGGGCATTTTTCGAAACCTATTGCTTTAATTGCCATAATCAGAAACTTCACACTGCCGGACTCGCGCTCGATACTTTGGACGTAACCAATCCGGGCGCCAAGGCGGAAATCTGGGAGAAAGTGGTCGGGAAGCTGCGTGCCGGTTCCATGCCGCCGCCAGGCTTGCCGCGGCCTGATCCGGGCACTTATCGCTCCGTAGCGGGCGGGCTCGAAAACGAAATCGACCGTGCGTGGACAGCTCACCCCAATCCGGGCAGAATCGGCGCGGTTCATCGTCTCAATCGCGCAGAGTACAACCGCGCGATCCGCGACCTTTTCGCCCTCGATCTCGATTTGAAGCCTTTGCTTCCGGGAGATGACACGGCGGACGGAAGTTTTGACAACTTTGCGGACGTCCTCTCCATTTCGACAGCTCATTTAGAACGATACATGTCGGTTGCCCGGCAAGTCACGCGTCTTGCCACCGGTCTGCCTCCGGCGCAGCCCGCGCTCGAGAAATTCGAGATACCGCTTCACGTGCTACAAGACGACCGCATGAGTGAGGATCTGCCGTTTGGCTCGCGCGGCGGCATGGCGATTCACTACAACTTCCCGGTGGATGGCGAATACCTCATCCGAGTTCGCCTGCAACGCCAGTATCAGGATTACCTCAAGGGCATGGGCTGGCCGCAGAAGCTCGATATTCGTCTCGACGGCAAGCTCCTCAAGCGATTCACCGTCGGAGGCGCAGGCCAGGGCAGACCGGCCGCGGCCAGTTATGCCGGCGACGGCGAGCCAGGATTTGCAGGCGATCCCGAGTGGGAAACCTACATGCAAGTGACCGGCGACGCGGGGCTGGAGGTCCGCGTTCCCGTGCAGGCGGGTTCGCGGGTAGTGGGCGTGTCGTTCGTGAGGGAACTGTGGGAGCCCGAAGGCTTGCCGCAACCGCAGCAACTGGGCCGCGTGATTACGAATGACCAGGTCTACATGGGGAACGCCAACGTCGGCTCGGTTCAGATCGGCGGACCTTATCAGGTACAAGGCCGGGCGAAAGATACTGCAGCACGGCGTGCGATCTTCGTGTGCCAGCCTAAAGTTCCTTCGGAAGAGCGAGCTTGCGCGTCGACAATACTATCCAGAATGGCTCGGCTCGCCTATCGCAGGCCGGTGCAGAAGGCCGACGTTGACACGCTGCTCGAGTTCTTCGATAAGGGCAAACAGGACGGCGCCACTTTTGACAACGGCATTCAATTCGCGCTGGAGCGAATGCTGGTGGACCCGGATTTCCTGCTGCGCGTCTATCGGGATCGCAGCGAACCTGGCGTGACGGGGCCCTATGCGCTGACGGATCTGGAGCTGGCCTCGCGCTTGTCGTTTTTCCTCTGGAGCAGCATCCCGGACGATCGCTTGTTGACGCTGGCGGAACGGGGCGAGCTCACCCACCCGGCAACCTTGGAAAAGGAAGTGGGGCGCATGCTGGCCGACCCGCGCTCCATTGACGCGCTGGTGAACGATTTCGCTGCGCAGTGGTTGAATCTGCGCCGCGTCCCGGAAGTGGTGGTCGATCCGATCCGGTATCCGAATTACGACGAGAGTCTGCTGCGAGCGTTCCAGCAAGAGACTGAAATGTTTGTCGCGAGCACGCTGCGCGAGGATCGCAGCGTGGCCGATCTGTTGAATGCGGACTATACGTTCGTCAACGAAAGGCTCGCCCGTCATTATGGGATACCGGGGGTCTACGGTAGCCGCTTCCGAAGGGTTACCCTCCCGAACCACGATGAGCGCGGCGGTTTGCTGGCACAAGGAGCGCTGCTCGCGACCACATCTTATCCGGACCGCACGTCCCCGGTGCTTCGCGGCAAATGGCTGTTGAACAACATTCTGGGGTTGTCCGTGCCGCCGCCTCCTCCCGGAGTGGACACTAATCTCGAAACCAAGCCTGGTACGGTTCCGGCGTCGATCCGCGAAAGGCTGGCCCAACACCGGACCAATCCCTCATGTAACAGTTGTCATTCGGTGATCGATCCGCTCGGATTTACGCTTGAGAATTTCGATGTCATCGGCGGATGGCGAACCACCGATGAATCCGGCAAGCGGGTCGATGCCAGCGGAACTACTTCGAGCGGCGCTAAAATCGAGGGTCTTGCGGGACTGAGAGCATTCCTGCTTAACCAGCCCGATCAATTCCCCCATACGGTTACCGAGAAGCTCATGGCTTACGCGCTAGGGCGTCCGCTTGAATATTACGATCAGCCCGCGGTGCGTAAGATTGTCCGCGACGCCGCCGCGCAGGATTACCGCTGGTCGTCGATTATCGAGGGGATTGTGCGGAGCCCCGCGTTCCTGATGCGGGCTCCCCGTATCGCTCCAGCGACAGGTCGGATAGAATGATCGCAGAGATTGGAGAGCCATGACTAGAAGACCGTTGGAACGCCGGACTGTCCTAAAGGGTCTGGGCACGACGCTGGCGCTGCCGTTCCTCGAAGCGATGCTCCCTCCTCTGCGCGCTTCCGCGAAGCCCGCGCACCGGTTCCTGACCTTTTATGTGCCTAACGGGATGGCCATGGAGTATTGGACCCCGAACGGCGCGGGCAAAACTTTCGAGTTGTCTCCAATTTTGGAGCCGCTCGCTCCTTTCCGCGATCAAATGTTGGTCCTGTCGGGCCTGAGAGCGAGCTGGAACTATATTCACGCTGGCGCTTCCGGATCGTTTCTGACGGGCACCACCCGCGGCGGCCGGAATGAAATCGAGATTATCGCGGACGTTTCTATTGATCAACTGCTGGGCCGTCACTTTTCCGGCGAAACACAGGTGCCATCGCTCGAACTCTCGCTCGACGCTCCGGCCAACGCGGGCGCATGCACCGGCAATTTAAGCTGCGCCTACACGCACACGCTTTCCTGGCACAGCCCGACGCAGCCCTTGCCGATGGAATGGAATCCGCGCGCGGTGTTCGAAAAGCTGTTCGGCGACAGTGGCAGTACGGATTGGGCCGCGCGCGAAAAGAGATTGCGGCAGCACAAGAGCATTCTGGACTCCGTGACCGAAAAGCTGGCGGGCCTCAAGCAGGAGCTCGCGCCGCAAGATCAGACCAAGGTGGACCAATACACGGACGCGGTTCGCGATGTCGAACGCCGCATTCAGATGGCGGAGAAACAGAGCGACATCGAACTGCCGTCGCTGGAGCAGCCGGTGGGCGCCCCTCCGGTCTTCGAAGATCATTTGGCGCTGATGCTCGATTTGCAGCGCCTGGCATTTCAATCCGATCTTACCCGCGTCATCTCGTTCATGATCTCTAAGGAACAGAGCGCCCGGCCTTATCCGCAGATTGGCATCCCGGAGGCGCACCATCCTCTGTCGCATCACAACAATCTTCCCGAGCTGATCGCCCGGATGTCGAAGATCAACCGCTATCACGCTGAGCTGTTCGCCGGGTATCTGGCTAAGCTTCGCGCCACGCCCGATGGCGACGGGTCGCTGCTGGACCATATGACCATCCTGTACGGTTCGGGTATTTCCAACAGTAACCGCCACTCTGGTGATGACTTGCCTTTGATCCTGGTCGGCGGCGGAGCGGGGAAACTCAAGGGCGGCCGTCATCTCCAATATCCCAGCAAGCCGTCGATGGCCAACCTGCTGATGACCATCATGGATAAGATGGACTACCCGGTCGAAAAGATCGGCGGCAGCACTGGCAAACTTCCAGTCGATACGTTACCCGATGTATAAGCTGCCGGCCGTCGTCCTTCTGATCGCAACCGGGTGGGTCGCCGGAGCTAGCATGCCCTTGGTCGACGCGGCCAAGGACGGCGACAAAGCCGCTCTGCGTTTACTCCTCCAGGAAAATGCGGACGTGAACACAACCGAGGGCGACGGGTCGACGGCGCTTCACTGGGCGAGCTATCGGGATGACCTTGAGACCGCCGACCTGCTGATTCGCGCCGGCGCCAACGTAAATGCGGCAAATGATCTGGGAGCCACCGCGTTATGGACCGCCAGCCAGAACGGAAGTTCGGCGATGGTCCGAAGGCTTCTGGAGGCTGGCGCCAATCCGAACATGGCGCTTCTATCGGGCGAAAGTCCTCTGATGGTCGCCGCGCGCTCGGGCTATCCGGACGTCGTCACACAATTGCTCGGCAAGGACGCAAATATAAACGCGCACGGTACGCGCGGACAGACTGCGCTCATGTGGGCGGCGGCGCAGCAGCACCCCGAAGTGGTGAAGGTGCTGCTGGCGCACCATCCTGATATCCAAATGAAGTCCGATGTCTGGACGGACGTGATGGCCGTTCCGCCACATGGCTATCTCCCCTACAACAAGGCGGTCCCTCACGGGGGTGAGACGGCGTTGATGTTCGCCGTGCGCGTGGGCGATATCGACTCGGCGAAGATCCTGATGGCTGCGGGCGCGAATGTGAACGACGCAGATGCGTGGGGCGTCAGCGCCGTCACTTTGGCAGCTCACTCCGGATTCGCCGATGTGGTCGAATTTTTGCTCGCCAAGGGCGCTGATCCGAATGCGGCTCCGAACGGCTTTACCGCGCTCCACGAGGCGATCAAGCGCCGCGACGAAAAGATGGTGGCGGATCTGCTTGACCACGGCGCGGATGCGAACGCTCCTCTGCGGACGTGGACTCCCATTCGCCGCTCGTCGGCCGATTGGAATTTCGAGCCCACGCTAGTCGGTGCCACGCCGTTTTGGCTGGCGGCCCGTTTCATCCAACCCAACGTAATGCGGCTGCTGCTGAAGCACGGCGCAGATCCGCTGTTTGTGAACCATGTTGAATACATGGCCGAGATCGCCGGCGGCTACGGGGGCCGGCCGCAGACGGAGAATACGACCGCCTTGATGGCGGCGCTGGGGATGGGCGGACGCGCGGCTGCCTGGGTTGATCCCGCTCGCAGCCAGCGCGAAGCACTGACGCTCGAAGCAGTAGAGCTGGCGGTGGAGCTTGGTATCGATGTCAATGCCGCCAACGCCGATGGCCGTACCGCACTGGACGCCGCGAAGGCTCTGCGGTACTCGACAGTTTCAGAGTTTCTCGTGGAGAAGGGCGCCAAGCCGGGCGTCACACGAGCCGAAGTCTCCGCGGCCAAGTCCCGCAAATAAGCACGCGAACGCGATAGGGAGGTTCGATGTTATGGCGAAATCGAAGAGGAGTGACGTCGGCCGTCGAGGCTTCCTCAGGGGTGCGGCGGCGGGCGCCGCTGCGCTAGTGGCGAAGCCTCAGCTTGCGCTGGCGCAGGATGCTCAGGCACAGCGCGTAGCCCCGCTGCCCTCGCCAAGCCAGGTCGCTGCCGATATGGCTCCCCCACCGCCGCGCGCGGACGTGTATACGACCGACCGCCCGGGGTCGGATTTCATGGCCGACGTGATCAAGTCGCTCGGGTTCGAGTATGTCGCCGCGAACCCGGGTTCTTCTTTCCGCGGCCTGCACGAATCGTTCATCAACTACGGCGGCAATCAGCGCCCGGAATTGCTCACCTGTTGCCACGAAGAGTCTTCGGTCGCGATGGCGCATGGATACGCCAAAATCGAGGGCAAGCCGATGATGGTCATGGCGCACGGCACGGTGGGATTGCAGCACGCCTCCATGGCCATCTACAACGCTTACGCCGACCGGGTACCGGTGTACATCGTTCTGGGAAACATCCTCGACATGGACTTCCGGCGGAGCGATGTGGAGTGGACCCACAGCGTGCAGGACGCCGCGTCGATGGTTCGCGATTACACGAAATGGGATGACGCGCCGCCATCGCTCGGCCACTTCGGCGAGTCCGCGGTGCGGGCTTACAAGATCGCAATGACGCCCGCCATGGGGCCGGTGGTGATCGTGGCGGACGCCGTGTTGCAGGAAGAGCCGATTCCGAAGGCCGACCGGGCCGCGTTACGTGTTCCCAAGCTAAGCCTCGCGACGCCGCCGGCAGGCGACTCGGGCGCGGTCGCGGAAGCGGCCCGCATGCTGGTCGCCGCAGAGAGCCCGGTGATCATCGCGGGGCGTTGCGCGCGGACTCCAGAAGGATTGAAGCTGCTGGTCAAGCTGGCCGAGACTTTGCAGGCGCCAGTCCAGGACCGGCCCGGCCGGTTCCGGATGAACTTCCCCACGCGCCATTCCTTGTATGGCGGCGGGAGTGTCGAGGACGCGGATGTGATCCTTGGCTTGGAGGTGCCGGATTTTTGGCACGCGACCCATCGGCAGACGCCGGTGAACCGAATGGGGATGGTCTCACGGCCAGCCACCAAGCCGGGAGCAAAGCTGATCACCATTTCCGCGGCCGATTTTGTCGGCAAGAGCAACTATCAGGATTTCGGGCGCTACACCGAAGTAGACCTTGCCATCGGGGCCGATGCGGAAGCAACGTTACCCGCCCTCATTGAGGCTTGCGAACGCCTGCTCACCAGCGACCGCAAAGGCGCGCTTCAACGTCGCGGCGCCAAACTCGCCGAGGACGCCAAACAGATGCGCGAGCGGGCTTTGGAGCAGGCGGCATGGGGCTGGGACACGCGCCCGATCACCACCGCCCGCTTATCCGCCGAACTGTGGAATCAGATCCGGAGTGAGGACTGGTCTCTGGTATCCGATGTGATGTTCATGAGTTCCTGGCCGACACGGCTATGGGATTTCGAAAAGCACTATCAGTACATCGGCGGGCATGGAGCCTACGGCATCGGCTATGGCGCGCCGGCTGCGGTGGGCGCGGCGCTTGCCAACCGGAAGTATGGCCGATTGAGCGTCAACATTCAATGTGATGGCGACCTGAACTACGCGCCCGGCGTTTTGTGGACGGCCGCGCATCACCGCATCCCGCTGCTAACCGTCATGCACAACAACCGCGCCTACCACCAGGAGCGCATGTACGTGCAGGACATGGCCGCGCGCGCCGAGCGTGGAATCGATCGGGCCAATATCGGCACGGCCATAACCGATCCCAACATCGATTACGCGACCATGGCGAAGGCTTACGGCGTGTACAGCGCGGGACCGATCGAAAATCCCAATGATTTAGGTCCGGCGATCAAACGCGCCATAGAGGTGGTGAAGCGCGGGGAACCGGCGCTGATCGACGTTTTGACTCAGCCGCGCTAGAAGGAGCGATTGATGATGAAAACTACCATCGCCGCTCTCTTTCTCGCTGGTGTCGTTCACGCGCAGGCGTCAGGTAATTCTGAAAACGGCAAGCGCCTGTACGAAAAGGTCGGCTGCTTCCAATGCCACGGCTACGCGGGCCAGGGCGGGAGGGATGGCCCTCGAATCGCTGCTACACCGCTCAGTGTGACGGCAGTAGTCCGTTACGTGCGGCGTCCCGGGGGAGCAATGCCCGCGTTCACCGAAAAGGTCCTGTCTGACCGGGAATTGACAGACATTTATGCTTATCTGAAAACCTTCCCGCCGGCAAAACCGGCCAAGGATATCCCCCTGCTGAATGAACTGCGGGACAAATAGAAGCATTCATGAAAATAGACATCTTCAATCATTTCTACCCGAGACGCTTCTTTGACACGTTCGTCGCTGACGCACCGCAAGTGAAAGACATGGGCAAGCGTGTCCGCAATATTCCCACACTCATCGATCTGGATGCCCGGTTCCGGATGATGGACGAATTCGGCGATTTTCGCCAGGTCATCTCCCTGCCAACGCCGCCTCTCGAGCAATTGGCCGGTCCCGACAAGTGTCCCTTGCTCGCGAAGGTCGCCAATGACGGACTAGCCGAGCTGGTCCAACTTTACCCTGATCGCTTCCCCGCTTTTGTCGCGTCGCTGCCAATGAGCAACCCCGAAGAGGCGGCGAAGGAGCTGGAGCGTTCCACTCAGCTCGGCGCCAAGGGCGTTCAAATCCTCACGAACGTAGCTGGAAAGCCGCTCGACTCCGAGGAGTTTCGCCCTTTGTTCGATGAGATTGGCCGTCGCGATGTGGTCGTGTGGCTCCATCCGGCTCGAGGCACGAACTTTCCCGATTACTCGACCGAAGACAAATCCTTATACGAGATCTGGTGGACGTTCGGGTGGCCCTACGAAACCAGTGTCGCCATGGCGCGCCTTGTGTTTTCCGGCCTTTTCGATCGCTGGCCGAATTTCAAGATCATCACGCATCACATGGGTGCGATGATTCCCTATTTTGAGGGCAGGGTGGGCTACGGTTGGGATCAACTCGGTACCCGCACGTCGGAAACCGACTACACGACATTTCTGCGCAACATGAAGAAACGCCCGATCGACTACTTTCGAATGTTTTACGCCGATACTGCGCTGTTTGGGGCACTCGCGGGAACGCGCTGCGGCCTGGAGTTCTTTGGGGTCGATCATGTCCTGTTCGCTTCCGACGCGCCCTTCGAGCCGTCGCCAGGCTTGTATGCCCGGGAGACGATCCGCGTCATCGAGAGCCTGGGACTTTCGGCCGCGGACAAAGACCAAATCTACCGTGGAAATGCGGAGCGGCTGCTACGGTTGAGCGCAGCGTCGGCAGCGGACTAACGACGTTCGATCTCCTCGGCCACGATCTGGAATCCGGTGTTCGCGGCCGGCACGCCCGCATAAAATGCCGTCTGCAACAGGACCTCTTTCACATCCACCAGCTCGAGTTCGCCGGAGAGTCCGGTGCGCAGGTGTAATCGAAATTCCTCCCAACGTCCGAGCGCGGCAGTGGTCGCCAGAACCATGAGCCGCCGAACTCGCGGGTCCAGGCCCGGCCTGGTCCATATCGTTCCCCAGGCGTAGCGCGTGATCAGCTCTTGGAACTCGCGGGTTAACTCCGTGGTCTTGGCAATTGCACGATCCACGTACGCATCGCCCAGCACGGAGCGTCTCACCGCGAATCCTGCCTGGAGCGAATCTTGCGGCGCGGGAAGTAGAAAATCAAACAGCGCGCCGGTGAAAGAAGACGGCTGGTCCACATTAGAAAGATGCGCCGCGGCCAGCCGCACCGCACGCGCACCGCTGATGCCGTCTGCCAGCGCATCCCCGTGTCCGAGCCAGGGCGTCGAGACGTCCAGGTCACCGCCGATCACCAACACGGGAACTTGGATGCGATCGAGCAGCGGCCGATGGTCCATATCGCGAATTGCCGCGCAGCATCCTGCGTAGCCGACCGGGTTGGTCGCGAGCAGAGCCGTTCGCACCGACTCCGCCGTCGGATTCTTCGACGCAAGCGTGCGTGAGGTGAAGAATCGCTGCATGGCTTGATCCTCGATCGCGCTCATCCCGCGTTCGAGCACAGTCGTCCGCCGAGCCTCGAACAGACTGGAGTCGGGAAAGTGCGCCGATGTATTGGCTAAGACCAATCGCTCGATGCGATCACGTGCATTGACGCCAAGCCATTGCCCGATCATTCCACCCAGCGACAATCCGCAGTACGCAAAACGGTCGCGGTCAGTTCTGTCGACGGCGGCCAGCACATCACGCCCCAATTGGGCGATGGTGTAGTCGCCAGCCGTCACATCCGAAGCGCCATGTCCGCGCAGGTCCAAGCGAAGCACCTGAAAATGGCGCAGCAGCGCTGGCATCTGCGGCTCCCACATCCCGTGGTCCGTACCCAGCGAATGCACCAGCACCAGCAGCTGATTACTGGCCGCACCCTCCAGACGGTAGTAGATCCGGCATCCCTCAGAATCGGTGAACGGCACGCTTATTCCTCTCCCTCGATCAGACGCAAGCGGAAAGCCTCTGCGCTGCCCAAATAATCCTCTGGTACCCGTAATCCGGGCAAATCCGGCGGCGAGCCCGTCTTTCGAACAGTCTCCTGTACTGAATGGTACGCGGCGTCGCGTCCCATTTCAGGCGCGAGAAGCATCATGGCTTTCTCGGCGAATACCGCTCCCAGCGTCGCGTCGATATTCTGCCGCATCCGCGCAACGTCCACCGTGAGACCTTCCGCAGCCTCCGCCATGCACTCCAGTGCGACGCCCGCTGCTTGTACGATCGCCTCGACAATCGGCCATTCAGCCTGCCACCCTCCCACGGCGCGCTCGTGCTCCTGCACCATTGCCGCCAGAAAATCGGCCACCAGCCCCGGAGTTCGTTTCGCAGCCGCGAGGGCCAGCGCGCATGCTGTTGGATTGCGCTTATGCGGCATCGTGGAGGACCCGCCCCTTCCATCCCCGCCGGGCTCAGCGGCCTCGCTCACTTCATGCTGCATCAACAACGCAATATCGAGTGCCATCTTGCCGAGGCTTGCTGTATAGATGCTCAGCGCCGCCATCAAGGCCGCGAGCCGGTCGCGATGCCCGTGCCATGGCGCGTCTGGACACCTCAGGTGCAGCTCCTTCGCTAGCGCTTCACTCACCGCGACACCGCGGTCCCCGAGAGCGGCGAGGGTTCCGCTGGCCCCCCCGAACTGCAAGCAAGCCGCCTGATCGAAGCGGCTCGCCACGCGCGACCAACCGCGCCGGACCGCGCCCAGCCAACCCGCCGCTTTGAGTCCGAACGTAATGGGCGGGGCAGGCTGAAGCAGAGTGCGCCCCAACATTACAGTGTTGCCATGTTCATTCGAGATTCGGCGCAACGCGCTCAATACGCGATGGTGGTCCGCCTCCAGCACCCGACGGGATTGCACGAGCAACAACACCAGCGCCGTGTCAGTTACGTCCTGGCTGGTGGCGCCCCAATGCACGAAGCAGGCAGCCGCCGCGTTCCGCGTTCGCACTCTCTCAGTCAACATTTGGACTAGCGGAAGCGCCGGCGTTCCGGCGCGCAAGGATCGACGCGCCAGTTCCGCGGTATCGAAGTCTTCGGCGACGGCCGCTTCCGTAATCACCGTAGCCGCATCCTCCGGGATCAGTCCGATGCGTGCTTCGGCCCGCGCCAGCGCCGCTTCGAAATCCAGCATGGCTTGCAGCACAGCTCGATCGGAGAAAACCTGCGACAACGCCTCAGTGGCCGCCAGGCTCTCGATCAATCGCGTGGACATGAATCGATCTTACACGTCGAAAAAGACAGTTTCTTTTTCTCCCTGGAGATGGATTTCGACGAACCATGTGTTGGACTGCTCCGCCGCCGGTCTCGCCATGAGCGTTGCCCGCCGCTCCTCGGGTACCAGCGCCAACACCGTATCGTACGCGTTCGCGGCTTCGCCCTCGAAATACACGCGGGTATACAACTGCTTCAGCAATCCGCGTGCGAATACCGCTACGTTGATGTGCGGCGCCTGGTCTCCAACCGGACCCGGCCTGATCGTCTCGAACACACATCGCCCGTTCAAATCGGTCTCCAGCCGGCCGAAACCGTAGAAGTTCGGATCGGCTTCGCCGCTGCGAGGGTCGAGCGCGTGTGCATAGCGGCCCCGAGCGTCTGCCTGCCACAACTCGATCATCGAATCGCCCGGCGTAGGGGCGCCCTCGCCGTCCAGCACGCGGAACGCGAGCAGGATCCGCTCGCCCTCCGCGCCATCACGGGCCAGGATGCCCAGGCACGGATTGGTAGTGAGTGCCAGGTTGAAGAATGGCCCCACCGTCTGCGAGGGTGTTGGGATCAGGCTCACCTCCCGCCCTCCTCAAACGGCGTGGCTTTCCGCCCCCTCAGCACGATATCGAAACGATACCCCAGGGCCCACTCCGGCTCGGTCAGCGACAAATCGAATCGCGACACCAGCCGCTCCTGTGCATCTTCGTCAGGAATCGACTGAAGGACTGGATCGAGCGGGAGCAGCGGATCGCCCGGAAAATACATCTGGGTCACCAAACGCGTCACCAGCGCGGGTCCGAACAAGGAAAAGTGAATGTGCGCCGGCCGCCACGCGTTGTGATGATTGCGCCACGGATACGCGCCCGGCTTGATCGAGAGGAACCGGTAGTTCCCGGCTTCGTCCGTGATGGTTCGTCCCGCCCCCAGAAAATTTGGATCGAGCGGCGCAGGATGATCGTCCCGCGTGTGGCGGTAGCGCCCAGCCGCGTTCGTCTGCCAAATCTCCACCAGTGCATGTGGCACGCCCCGGCCATCTTCGTCGAGCACTCGTCCGGCAACGATGATGCGCTCGCCCTGTGGCGGCTCGGCGAAGTGGTTAGTGAGATCGTTGTCCGCCGGACCGATCGGATTGTGTCCATAGACCGGGCCAGTCAATTCGCTGAGCGTATGGGGCAATTGGATCAGCGGCCGTGCCGGCGCGCGCCGAAGCGTGGACCGATACGCCTCGTACAAATAATCCGGCTGGCTGCCCGCTTTGGTCCTTGGATATTCATTCATTCGCTTTACTTTTTCAACCCCGCCTGCCAGTTCAAGACCACGGTCAGCGGAGCAACGGTCGGACCGCCAGCCGCTGCTTCGAGCACCAGAAAGCGCTGGCCATCGGCGCTGATATCGTGAGGAGACAAAACAGCGGCTGGAAACGAAACCGGGAACAACTCGTGCGGCGTATCCGTCTGCATGCCTGCGGCAGAAGCGTGGACGCCTGCGGCCATCATCTTCGCGGTTGGCCCACCACCAGTGCCCGATACGTAGAACAACTCCTTCCCATCACCTCGCCATCGCGGCATCACTCCACCCTGGCTTGAAACTTGCCATTTGCCAACGGGCGAAGACTGCGCCCCCGTGAACGGCCGGATGTAAATCTCGATTCGGCCGGACTCGTAAGATTCGTAGGCGATCCAC
>JBEKBK010000198.1:0-13817 GCA_050015435.1 Bryobacteraceae bacterium | reverse complement strand
GGCGACGCCTTCGTCTTCATCGACCGGGAAACCGCACGCATCACCACTATCCTCGGCTATCCCACCCGCAGGCTCGCTCAGGTGGCCTGATCGGAAAATTTCAAATATGTTTGGCTAGGTTTGATTGGAATGACGCGTGCTTTTGAGTAACGTGAACACTGGTGTAAGGCGATCAGAAGACCTTGCGCCCAATAGTCAGCGCCAATCTACAACTTGAATAACTCTTTAAGGAGATTATGGAAATGAACGGTTTGAAAACCAAAGTGATGTTGCTTTTCGGTCTTGGAGTCCTCGCCGCCGTGAGCCCGCGTGCCACGGCCGACGACTGGGACCAACGAACTGTGTTCACCTTCAGCGGTCCCGTCGAGATACCGGGCCAAGTGCTGCTTCCGGGGACCTATGTCTTCAAGCTCGCCGGTTCGCCGGCGGACCGGAACATTGTGCAGGTCTTCAACAAGGACGAAAGACATTTATACGGCACCTTCCTCGCGATCCCCGATTACCGTCTGAAGCCGGCCGGAAAAACTATTGTCACGTTCGAAGAACGAGTCGCCGGATCGCCGGAGGCTGTAAAGGCGTGGTTCTACCCTGGCCAGAACTACGGGCATCAGTTTGTTTATCCCAAGCCGAAGGCGGTTGAGTTGGCTAAAGCGAACAACGCTCCGGTGCCGTCCATGCCCGCAGAATTAGCAGCCAACACGACTAAACCCGCTACCACGATGCAAGAACCGCAGGTCGTGGAAATGAGAGACACTCCTTTGAAAGCCCAAACGCCCGCGGAGGAAGAGGTCGAGCTCGCGGAAGTGTTCGTGGCGCAGGCCCCTCAAACTCCGGATACGCTTCCGGCCACGGCCGGCTCTGTGCCATTGGTGGGTCTCGCCGGTCTATTGTTATTGGCAATGAGCCTCGCTCTGCGACTTTCCACGGCCAAAGCGAAGTAAGACACGCACGGTGACACGACGGACCAAGCATTTCGCGCAAACGGCTCAGGGCATATTCGCGGTTCTCGGAATATTGGCCCTGGGCTACTGCGCTACCGTGCTGGTGAGGGCGAAGCTCTACCAGGCGAGAGAAGAACGCGAGTTCGCCCACGAACGACAGACCGCGGCGACCTTCAAAGCGATAAACCCGAAGCTGGTCGAAGGATCCGTTGTTGGGATGTTGACGATTCCCCGGCTGGGACTTTCGACGGTGGTGATCGAGGGCGTCAGCGACAGTGATCTGGCCCTTGCACCGGGTCATATACCGGGGACATCGCTGCCGGGAGAGCGTGGTAATGTCGCGGTCGCCGGACACAGAGATACGTCTTTTCGTGCTTTGCGTTTTATACGCAAGGACGATGCGATCACTCTTGTAACCCTCCACGGCGAGTACTCTTACCGCGTCGTCTCTACCGAAGTCGTGGGGCCGGAGGACACTCAAGTGCTCTACCCCACGAAAAACGATGTTCTGACCTTGGTCACCTGCTACCCATTTCACTTCGTTGGACACGCTCCCAAGCGATTCATTGTCCAGGCAGAGCGGATTTCTGACCCACATGCATGACGCGATTGCCGAGCTGACTCGCGGCTCGCTACTGATCATCGGCGCGCTGTTTCCAATTGTCAACAGTCCAGATAACATACCGATTTTTCTCACACTGACAACAGGCCTCTCAACCCAGAGCCGAGCCCTTCTTGCCCGCAAGATTGCGGTGTACGGATTTGCCCTTCTGCTGGTTTCAATTCTCATCGGAACGCACATCCTGGCATTCTTCGGTATTTCGCTGCCAGTCGTACAAGTCGGCGGCGGCCTGATCGTCATTGCCGCCGGATGGAACCTGTTGAATCGGACAGACGGTGATGAAAAAGCGCCTCAATCGCCTTCGAAGCCGCCAGGGGACTCGTATCTATCCCAGCGGGCATTCTATCCCTTGACGATGCCGCTAACCGTGGGACCGGGGTCCATTTCCATCGCGATTGCGGTGGGCGCAAACCGGGCTCCTGGAAGCGTGGCCCGTTGGACTCTGCCGGTGACGGCTCTATTGGGATGCGCGATCCTGGCCGTCACGATCTACCTGGTGTATCGCTTTGCCGAACCAATCGGGCGCATCCTGGGAGATACGGCGATGAATATCCTCATTCGCCTATCGTCATTCATTCTGGTTTGTATTGGCGTACAGATCGTTTGGAATGGAGCGAGCGCGCTTCTGCGGACGATCGTCGGCCCCGCATTGTCACCTTAGGCGGGGCGGTTATGGAATCGCACGTGCATTATCATTCCGCGGAGATCGCAATGGCCCCAGCACTCGCAACCTTCGAAGACAGCGCGCTCATCAGACTGGCCCTGGCAGGCCAAACCGAATGCTTCACGGTTCTGACGAATCGCCACTTGGACGCGGTAAAAAGGCGGATCGGCTCAATGGTGCCGAACACGACCGACGCGGATGACCTTCTTCAAGAGGTTCTGGTGAAAGTCTGGCGTCATCTGTCGAAATTCCGCTCAGAGTCGACCTTTCGCACGTGGATGACTCGCGTCGCCATCAATGAGGCCTTGCAGTTCTATCGTCGCGAGCAGCGGAGGCCGATTTGCCAGGCATTCGGCGATTTCGACATTTTCGCAGCTCCGAACGAATCGCCGTTCCAGTCTCTCAGTCGCGCTGAGATGAATCAGGTGGTTCGCAACGCAGTTGTTCAACTCCCTGCAAAGTACAGAGAGGTCCTGATCCTTTGCTATCTCGAAGAACTCAGTTTGAGAGAAGCCGCTCGATCGCTCCAGTCGAGCGTTCCGGCTGTGAAGTCCCGGCTTTTCCGGGCGCGGCTCATGCTCCTGGCGGCTCTTCGACGTTCCAAAATCCGGGCTTCAGTCCGGGACCAGCGCAATCGCTCGGGCGGATCTCTTCACGGAGCCGCGGAACGCGGCTTAGCGGCGTACCAAGTGGCCGTCTCGGGCTGAGGTTGGTGTCGATATGACGACGTTTCGGCGATTGCAGACTGACGCCCGGCATTTCAAAGCATGGATCGTCATTGCGGCGATTGCGTTCACCGGCCTGTTTGTAATTCGCGCGGAAGAGTGGCGGAGCGTCCACGGAATCGTCAGAGATCGTTCTGGACAGCCGCTGGCAGGGTCGGTCGTTCAGATTGAGGATCAAGTCACGTTGAACGTTCGTTCATACATTGTCCAGAACGACGGCAAGTACCACTTCATACTGTTGAGGCCTGATATCGAATACACGCTAAGGGCTCGATATCGTAACGTCCGGGGGGCGAAGAAGACGCTCACCATATTTGACTCTCGAAAAGATGCCGAGGTCACGCTAACCGTGGACGTTAAAAAGGAAGAATAGCCAGACGTTTCAAACACTTACAGCCTCTTGCCTTAAGGGGAACTAACATCTGTCTCCGTCCCGGCTGCTCCCAAGGCGACTCTAGTGAGACTTTCGGAAATGTCCGATAAGCGTAGAGGGAACGTCTACCGCTGCAAAGGTGAAGCGTGATTTCGCTGAAGAAATATATCGAATTCAAACCGGAAGAGTCGCTCAAGGCAATGTGCGAATCCTATCGCGATTCATTAACAGTGATGGGCGCCAGTGCAACGCAGATCTGTCCGCACATCGGTGAGGAGGTCCAGCACGGTCTCCTGAATCTCAGGGACCAACTGTCCACGAATGCCGACCCGGGCACGGTTGCGGTAACCGGAAAGCAGGTGGAAGAAGAAATCAAAAGGTGGGGCGAGAGTGCTACTGAGTACTTTCAACAAACTGCCAATGACGTCAAAGAAATCATGCTGATCGTGGCTGAATCCACCCAGGCCGTCGGCGAACGGGACCAAAAATACGGCCGGGAGTTCGTCGAGTTCGCCGGACAGTTAGCGGCTATCGGCAACCTGGAGGATCTTACCAAGGTTCGGCAGGCGCTGGGCAAAAGCGCCCATCAACTCAAATCTCGCGTGGAAAAGATGGTTCAAGAGGGCGAGCAATCCGTCTCACGGCTGCGTGCTGAGTTGTCCGTTTACCAGAGCCGGCTGGACGAGGCGGAACGGATCGCCACGCAAGACCCTGTCACCGGCGTCGCCAACCGAGACAAGGCTGAACGGCAGATTAAACTCCGCATCGAGCGTTCCCGAAATCTTTCCATTGCGATCTTCGATTTGGATAATTTCAAGCAAATTAACGACCGCCATGGCCATCCTGCCGGTGACGCGGTTTTGCGGCAGTTCGCCACCGAACTACATACCTTCTTTCGGTCGACCGACATGGTCAGCCGGTGGGGAGGCGATGAGTTTCTCGTGATCGTGGACTGCAGTGCGGAGCAGGTGCAGGATCGCATCGAGCCGGTCCGAAGGTGGGCCGACGGCGATTACACAATTCAAATCGACGGGAAGTCACGCGACGTGACGGTTCACGCATCGATCGGTATCGCCGCCTGGCAGCCCGGCGAGACGGCCGACAAGTTGATCGCGCGAGCTGACGCTGCCATGTACAAGGAGAAAGCTCACAAAAGAAAGGCAACGAGATAAAGCACAGCTTCCGGACCGGGTACACTAAGTAAATTGCTCCTCGCCGCGTTGCGCAGGCAACCTGAACGAAAGGTGGGTCCACAACAACGCTATGACTCAATCCAGATTGCTCCTGGTCCTGGCGGCGGTTTCGTTTGTCAGGCCGATCGTCGCGCAAGTCCCGGTACCGGCGGCGGGCGCGCATCCTGACTTCGCCGGAATCTGGAACTCCGGAACGGCCACGCCTCTGGAACGTCCCCTCCGGCTCAAAGACAAAGCGTACTTCACACCGCAGGAAGCGGCGGAGTGGGAACACCAGATGAGTATCCAGAATCAGGACCCGGAGCCAGGAACAGCTTCTAAGAGCGTCGGCACTTACAACGTAGCGTTCCGGGAGTTTGGCACCCGCGTGGTGAAGACTCTCCGGACCTCCATCATCACCGATCCTCCGGATGGCCGGATTCCGGCCCTTACGCCCGCGGCTGCCGCCGTGAAGCGCCATCGCCAGGAACTGCTTCGCCACCCGGGCGGCTCCACGGATCTGGGTCTTCAGGATCAATGCATCGTTTTCCCAACCGCCGTTCCGCCCATGCTTCCGTATTCGTACAACAGCAATTATCAAATCATCCAGACCCGCGACGAATTGATTGTGCACGTGGAGATGATCCACGATACAAGAGTCATTCCGCTGGACGGGCGTCCTCACCTGCCGCCTACCGTAAGGCTCTGGATGGGCGATTCCGTCGGGCATTGGGAAGGCAGCACACTCGTGGTGGATACGACGAACTTCAACGACGGCGGCGGATTCTTTGGAGACGCCGGCGGCATGTTCGGGTGGGACCGGAATCTTCACGTGGTGGAACGGTTCAGCCTGTTCGATGCCGATACGATTCTCTATCAATTCGAAGTGGACGACCCAACAGCCTTCACGCATCCGTGGAAGGGCGAAGTGACGATGGACCGGGCTTCGGGACAGATTTTCGAATACGCCTGCCATGAAGGCAATTACGCGGTGCCGAACCTGCTCAGCGCCTTCCGCGCAGCCGAAGCTGACGGAGCCGGTTCAAAGGAGCACTAAAGCATCCTTCCGTGCTGCGGTTTCTCCGGAAAATCTTGTTGTGGGGATGTCTCGCGCTTGCGGGGCTGACGGCCTTTACTTATGCCGCCGACGACCTCTGGTCGCGCTTCCGGGGGCGCCCGACGGAACAAATGAAAGTGGATCGTGTATACGCCGACATGAACCATTGGAATCATGTGGAGTACTCGGTCGGAACGCCGGTTATCGACACCTGCGTCGACGCGCTGATGCCGCATTTCGGCTACGTGCCGTGCTGGTATCTGCGGCGCCACACCCTCCGGCAGATCGGAAATCCATAAAGGGCGGCAAGCCTCAGGGAAGAGGACCCTTCACCACTCCCCCGCGAGCGCTGCCAGACGACTTCCCGTGAAGTTAACTTTGAAAATGACCGATAGACAGGTATAGGTGTCCGCCGTAAAGCAGAGTTCCGACCCGGAAGGTCTGTTCGGAGCCCCGCCGGAGCTTCTCCGCGAGGCTGATGCGGACTTGATTGCCAGCCTAGTCCGGGGTATTCTGCCCTACCTGATTCTCCTCCTTATTATCAGCGCAACCACTGATTACAGAAGTGAGCACCTTCTCTTCTTCTGGGGTTTTGTCTTTGCGATGATTACCACCATCGGGATGCGTGTCGCGCTGGCCAGGCTGGGCGAACGAGTTCACATGCTTCGTCCAGGATTCCGCGAAGCCGCCCTTGGGGCCACCGTGGGATTGCCTTCCGCAGCCGCGGGATTCGTCCACGCGAGCGCTCTCTGGTTCTACGGCTTTGAGAGCTGGCCGTATGTGATTACCATGCTCTGGATCGTGGGCTGTGCATCTGGATCCACCATCTCCTTCACGCCCAGTTTTCGTCTGCTGCAGCTCTATCTTTGGACTGCTTGGGCGCCCGTGTTTGGCGTGTTCTTATGGCTAGGTGGCAAGCAGGGCTACACGGTGGCGTTAACCACGGCCGCTCTCTTTGCGTTCCTGCTCACCCAAGGGCGCAGTTTGCACAAAGCGTACTGGCTGCAGTTGCGCAACCGGGCTAAAGAGACCGCACGCACCAGGGAACTCGAGGTAACAAAGGCAGCGGCTGAAGCAGCAAGCCTGGCGAAGACCCAATTTCTGGCGAACATGAGTCACGAGATTCGGACACCGATGCACGGAGTCTTGGGATTGGCGCAATTGGCCCTTGCATCAGGAACACTTCGAGAGACCCGCGAGTACATGGAGACTCTATCCGGTACCGCGGAAGGCCTGTTGTATGTAATCAACGACATCCTGGATTTTTCCAAGATCGAAGCCGGCAAGATGACGCTCGAACACATTCCTTTTTCGCTGCCGCGCCTGCTAGATGAGGTTTGTAAGCTGATTGCCCCACAAGCGGCTGACAAGCGCCTGGAGCTTCAGTGCGTGGTCGACGAAAGTGTCCAAACGGTCGTAATGGGAGATTCTGCGCGGTTGCGGCAGGTACTTGTGAACCTGTTGGGAAATGCCGTCAAATTCACATCGCAAGGATCAGTCAGGTTGGAAGTAAGCCAAATCGACCATGAGTGCCCAAATGGGCACGTCAACCTTCTGTTTCGGGTGCGCGATACCGGCATCGGCATTCCGAAGGAGCAGCAAGAAACAATTTTTGAGGCATTCGGGCAGGCCGACAGCAGCGTTACGAGGCGCTTCGGCGGGACCGGATTGGGGCTTAGCATCTGTTCTCAGCTTGTCCAACTAATGGGGGGAAGGATTTCGGTGGAGAGCACGCCAGGAGCGGGGAGCACGTTCCAGTTTACCTGCGTGGTGGGAACAGCGGCCTCGGAGAGTCTCCCCGAACGCACGGTTGAGGTCGAGGAAGAACCACATTCGCTTCGCATTCTGCTGGCCGAAGACAATCCAGTGAACCAGAGGGTGGCGATGGCGATGCTCGGAAAGCACGGTCATCAAGTGACGGTGGCATCCACGGGCCTGGAGGCCGTCGAGTTTTGGGAGGCAGGAGAATTTGACGTCATCTTGACCGACAACCAGATGCCTAAAATGGGAGGACTCGAAGCGGTGCGCCGCATTCGAGAGCGGGAAGCGGCGACGGGTCGCAGCAGAACCCCGGTGGTGGCTTTAAGTGCAAGCGCAATGATCGGAGACCGCGAGCGTTTTTTGTCCGCGGGCATGGATGCTTTTCTGGCTAAACCGTTCCGCGCTCCTGAACTGTACTCGGTGCTGCGGAAGGTGATGATCTCCTCGGACAGGTATGAGGTCATACGCTCGGCGTAACCTCAGCCTGATAATCTCTGTTAGAATAAAACCCTCGGAGTTGCCTGAGGTTCAAGCGCCGCTATCAGCTAGAGTTGGTGGGCCGGGCCGAAGGTGAAACGAATCTGAGCAATGTACTGCCTCTGATCCGTTCAGGCTCACTGCGCCCCGTTCGCCGATGGATGATCCCCAGTCGGGATGTGTTTTCGCCTTCTACCAAATCAACACGGGAGCGAACAATGCGCTATCTTTACTTCGCGGGATGCATTGCAGCCGTCTTAATCCTGAGCGGTTGCTCAAACGGGCTGGCCAAAAAGCCGGTGGCCTCCACCCCCACCAAGAAGCTCGGTATCCGCCCCTACGGCGATGAGACCGTCAAGATCGATACCAGCAAGATGCCCGATGCTGAAAAAAAGACTTTTGCTTATATCGACGACCACATCGATGAGCATGTGGAGAACTTGCAGCGGTGGATCCAGCAGCCGAGTATCTCCAATAGTGGCGAAGGTATCCCCGAGTCCGCGGAGATGGTCAAAGGCTTCTTCGATAAGCTCGGCTGCCAGCAAACCCGCGTCTACGATGTAGGCATCAGCAAGTGGGGCCAGCCCGGCAACCCAGTCGTCTACGCAAAATGTGACGAGGGTGCGCCCAAGACCCTCCTTATTTACTGGATGTACGACACCATGCCCATCACGCAGGCCGACGTCTGGGTCGCGCCGCCGTTTGAGGGACGCCTGGTGGACGGCGCGACTGCCGGCATCGAGCCTGAGTTTAAGAAGGTGCTGATCGGGCGGGGCGCCACCAACTCCAAAGGGCCGGAGATGACGGAGCTGAACGCCTTCATGTCCATCAAGGCGGTCAACGGAAAACTTCCGGTGAACCTGATTATCGTGGCGGAGGGCGATGAAGAGCGCATGTCGATGGGGCTGAATAAATTTGTCACCACTCACCCGGAGTTGCTGAAATCCGCCGACGCCATGCTCATGTTCGGCAGCCAGAACGGCCGCGCGCCGGCCAGTATTATGGGCGCATCGGAGGGGCTCATGTATCTGGAGCTCACCACCAGCGGAAAAGCCTGGGGACGTGGGCCCACCGTCTCAGACATTCACGGTATTTTTAAACGCTCCACCGATAGTCCGGCGTGGCGCCACATCATGATGCTCGCGAGCCTGATGCAGCCGGACGGCAATACGCCCGCTGTGGCCGGATTCAACGATCACATTAAGCCGGTCTCCCCGGCAGCGGAGAAGCGTTTGAAAGAACTCGCGAAAACCACCGACCTCAAGAAGATCGCCGATAACGTCGGAGTCGCACGCTTCATCTCCGACGATCCTTATACCATGCTCAAGATGACCAGCTTCGGCACCGCCTTCAACCTCGACGGAATCTGGGGCGGCAATATGTATGCCGGCGGTTCCGGAGCCATTCTGCCGAACAAAATCACATCCAAGCACAGCATCCGCTATGTGCCCGATATGAACAGCGCCGATATAGTCAAGAAGATTCGGGCACACCTGGACAGCCACGGCTATAAGGACGTACAACTAAGACTCATCGGGGATCAGCCTTGGTCTACCATGGAATTCGATACTGACGTGGCTCACTCCGTAGAGCAGATGTTCGACAAATTCGACATTCCCTGGAATCCGCCGCTGAGCAAGACCAACACCATCGGCGCGGAAGACACCAATTTAGGCGGTGCGTGGCCCGGCTACCTGTTCACGAATGGCAAGCAGGGCGACCCCGAAACAGTGCCGCTTGGTTTGCCCATCGCCGGCGGCAGCGCCGGTTACGGAGGCCGCGCCCATGCGGCCAACGAGTACTGGCTGATTGAAGGCGCTGGTAAAATCTACGGCATGGCCGGAGCTGAGAAATCCATCGTCGACGAGCTCTATAACTACGCCGCGAACAACACCACACCACCCAAACCAAAGTGAACTGGAGAAACAAAACGATGAAGAATCACAATCGCAGCCGCAGAGAATTTTTGAACGTGACCGGAGCCGGTATCGCCGCTTTTGCCGGTAGCCGATGGCTAAGGGCCGCCGAAGGGTCGGATCCCGATCTGGTGGTCTTCAATGCCAAAGTCTACACGGTCGATTCCCGTGTGCCCAAAGCGGAGGCGTTCGCGATCAAGGCCAACCGCTTCCTCGCCGTGGGGAGCAACGCGGAAATAAAGGCGCTCATCGGCAAAAGCAGTGAGACGTACGATGCCAAGCAGATGACCATCGTGCCCGGGTTCATCGATTGTCACAATCACGCGCCTGGCGAGGTCTTGCTCTACGATGTCCTGGTCGGCAATCCCTTCGTCGTCGAATTTGTGACCATCGACAGCATAGTTGCCAAGCTTCGCGAGAGAGCCGCGATCACGCCTCCGGGGACCTGGGTCGAAGGCTATTTCTTCGACGACACCAAGGTGAAGGACAACCGCATGCTCAATGTGCACGACCTCGACCAGGTGTCGAAGGACCATCCGGTCGCGGTTCATCATCGTGGCGGCCACACATCTTTCTATAACAGCAAGGCCCTCGAGATGGCGGATATCAATAAGGCCACGCCCAATCCGCCGGGAGGAACCTTCGACCGGGACGCGAACGGCGAGCTCAACGGCCGGGTTACCGACCGAGCGACCGCCCCCCTCCGCAGCGTCGGCAAACGCACCACCTTTACGGCGGCACAGAAGGAGCAGCGCGCCCGCGATGGGTTGGCATACATCTCGAAAATGTTTGTCCGTTACGGCGTGACCAGCGTGCATCATGAGGGTGGGGATCTCGCCGCGCTTCAGCAGGTGCGCGCGCGGGGGGACCTGCTGCATCGCGTGAGCTTTGAAACCAGCGGAAAGATTCTCGATTCGATGATCGCCGACGGCATTCAATCCGGTTTCGGCGACGACTGGATCCGGTTCGGCGCCACCTCTGAGCACGGCGTCGACGGATCGTACTCTGAGCGCACCATGGCGCTCAGCACGTATTATCCCGGTATGACGCCCCCCTACAAGGGCAATGTCACGGAGACGCAGCAAGTGACCAACGAATGGACGGAGCACGTGCATCGAGCCGGCATCCAATGCAACTGGCACGCTAACGGGGACGTCGCCATCGAACAAGTAATGACCGCCTACGAACGTGCGCAAAAGCTGTTCCCGCGAACCGATGCTCGCCCCAAGATTACGCATTGCACCTTGATTAATGACGATCTCATCCGCCGCCTGAAAGCGGCCGGCGCCGTTCCCGCTCCGTTCACAACGTATGCGTATTACAATTCCGACAAATTCAAATATTACGGCGAAGAGATGATGAAGCACATGATGGCCTATCGCTCTTTCCTCGATGCCGGGATTGTGGCTGCTGCAGGCTCGGACTTCAGTCCGGGACCGTTCGATCCGCGCATGGCTATTCAGGGAATGGTGACGCGCACCGGGTGGGATGGCCAGACCTGGGGAGCCAACCAGAAGATCACCGTGGAAGAGGCGTTGCGAGTCAACACGCTCAACGGCGCGTACAACTCGCATGAGGAATCGACCAAGGGATCCATCACCCCAGGCAAGCTGGCGGACTTCGTCGTGTTGTCAGACGACCTTTTCACGGTGCCCCAAGACAAAATCAAAGATCTTGAAATTGTCCGCACCGTGGTGGGCGGCGTCATGCGCTACCAAGCATAACTCGTTCAGCGAAGTGCACGGGATCGTTTCGCCGGGGTCGGTTTCTTGGTTCCCGACTGGCCCCTCGCATGATCGCGGGCGGCTTTCGATCGAGTCTTTTTCGAGGCGTTGCCCGGCTTCGGCGGCGGCAAATCCACTCCGGCTCTACGTGCCTTAGAAAGGCCGATCGCGATCGCTTGTTTGGTCGATGTCGCTCCGTGCTTGCCTTCACGAATGTGGTCCATCTCTTCGCGAACAAACTCTCCAGCTTGCGTGCTTGGCGACTTGCCCTCTTTGGCATCCTTACGGGCGCGCTCGATCGTACGTTTCTCTGGCATTTAACGTCCTCGGTAAATAGACTGCGACCCGCAAGCCCTGTTTCCAACAGGTTAATGGCACCGCGATTGCACTACATTTGGCGATGACTAAAATTGCGTCGTTTTCGAGTGGTAATCCTCAGCCGCCGCCGCCCGACCCTGATCCAAGGGACCCGTATCCAAGCACTCCGCGGGATCCTTCGGATCCCGACGCTGCCGACCCGGATCCGGACGTCATTGGACCGCCGCCCCTCGATCCGCAATGGCAAACGTAAACGGAGCAACGCCCGTTTTTAGCCCCTGGGTGATCGCCAAGAGCAAGCAGCCGGCGTCGACGCTGCCGCACCGGAAGGCGGGATTGCGCCCGTTCTCCGCCCCGCTTACGGGACGTCTGGCGACTGTAGGAAGACTTCACCCGTTCGCCCCTATCGTTATTCTCTTCATTGGGTTCTTCATTATCGAAATCCGGTCGGGTGAGTGCCCAAGTCCGGCAGACTGTCGATCGTGATACTGGCGCGCATCTCGATCTTCTCCAGACGGCGGTCTACCGCAATCTTCTGAATATGAGGAAATTCTCGATGACGTAACATGTGTCGCGCTGGCCTTCTTCTGCCAGCGATTCACCGTGTTCGCGCCCCCCCGATAATCTGCTGCGCCGCCCGCCGCCCTGACTCGATGGCGCCGTGTACCGTGGAACCGTGACCGCTCAAGTTAGTAGCCTCGCCGGCAAAATACAGCGTCTGGCAAACGGGTTGTGCGAGCCTCTGCCGCGCCGGAATCTGTTCCGCGGGGACGTAGCTATACGCCCCTCTGGAAAACGGATCGCCGCTCCAGTCATGAAAATAGGCGGCGCGAACCTCCGGGGCCTTTCTGCCCAGGATCTGCTCCAACGCGGCGACGGACTGCGCGATGATTTCCGGTCCGGGGCGACCTAGCAATCCATCGGCCGCCGGACCCGCGCTCCAACCGGTGATCATCGAGGCCTGCGTCCACCATGTAGGGAACAACGGCGTGTGGGAATAAATGAAGCCCACACCCGAGGGCGCGTCATTCTGTTCCCAGAACGCGGTGTCGAAGCGCAGAGTCACTCGCACCGCGTGGCCGAACGCGAGGGATCGCGCCGTACTCAGGCTGTCCGCCGGCTCAGGATCGAATCGGATCGCGCCGTCGTTATCAGGACTGGCTTGCAACACGCCGAGTGGCACTGTGACGATCACCTGTGCGCATCGAAATGTTTCACGGCGTCCGTCAATCCTGGAGCGAATGTGAACCGTGGCGGAGCCCGGCTTCCATTCCACCGTTTCGACCACGGAATTCAATCGAATGACTTCATTCCCGCCTTGAATTCCCCGAATTAAACTACTCACCACCGAGTCATACCCGTCCAGCAGGGTGAAGGATCGGTCGCCATCGATCCGATCCGCCGCTTGCGCATCCTGAGCCAATGACGCGATGCCGATGATCTCTTTGCGCGCCGCGTTGAACCCTTCCACGTAGCCAGTCGCTCGGAGTTTCACCGCGTCGGAATATGATGATCGATCCAGAAACTCAGCGAAGGTTCGATCCGGCCCGCGGGCTGCCTCAGCTTCCAGATCAGAGAACAGCCGGTGCATGCTTTCTCCGGCATGTTCCTCAGACTGAACCTGACCGCGCTCCATATGCACGAATCGTCCGTTGCGTTCGCGGACGGCCAAGCCTTCGCGGGTGATCAGGTCCCAGATCTCCGGCGGCCGCCCATGAATGAATTCGGCGCCGAGTTCGGCCGGCAGCGGCGCCAGAGGATCATGAATTGTGAACACGCGCCCGCCAACGCGATCTCGCGCCTCCAGGCATTGAGTGTAGACCCCAGCCTGAGTCAGGACCGCAGTCGCCACCAGACCAGCCACCCCGGCTCCGATCACCACCACCTCGCAGTCGTATGCCACGAAGATAGATTATCGTTTGTCTAGCCTCGTTTCGCGAGGGCGCCACTGAGGCGTTCATGTGCCTGATACAGCCAACGGCTCACAGACGGGTTTAAGAGTCGGGCTTCAAAATATAACGCACCGCAGGTCCTTCCTCCTCGTAGAACGCAAGTCGACCTGGGACA
>JBEKBK010000197.1:0-13824 GCA_050015435.1 Bryobacteraceae bacterium | reverse complement strand
CGGTACGCGCGAGGCTGGTGAGCGAAACCGGAGGCCGATCGAAGCTGCGGTTTGAGGTGAAGGACACCGGAATTGGGCTTACGGACCCGGTCCGCAGCCGACTTTTTCAACCGTTTTGCCGGCCGGAGGATTCGAGTGTGCCGGACGCTGGAACAGGCGGCCTGCGTCTGGCGATCTCGAAGAAGTTGGCGGAGCTTATGGGCGGCGGGATTGACATGATCAGCAAGGCTACGGCGCAACGTTCTGGTTCACGGCGGTTTTTGAATCCGCGCTCAAAGGCGCAAGATCGTGCGCGGAAGACACCGCTCCGGACGATCGCGCGACTCCTGCTACCGCCGCGGCGGCGGTGTCAGCGAACCCCATCCAACTACGCGCCGATCGGGTCAAGGAGCGAAGAACGAGGGCCCGCCGCCGCGTCAGTCGTCCAGCCATTCTCAAGAGTAGAGCCGCCGGAATCGCGATGGTACGGCTGGTCAATGCGTCCACATCGGGTCTCCGCATCTCGGTACCGTTCCTCTTGCCCCTCGGGGACGAAGTGGAAATCCGGATCGACGACGCTGTCATCCTGGCAGTGGTTCGCAACTGCGTGTGCATTCGCGCGCATGAATTCCATGTCGGCGTCGAGATTCCCGAATCCACGTCGCACGACGAGCCAGGTGTGGACCTCCTACCGCTACTGTCCCGCTGATTCGGGCCATTGATCGCAAAAGCGCATTTTGTCGATACAAATAAAGAGGCCGAATACCGATAATCATTTGGTGACGGTTTTATCAGCTGTTGCGATTTCATTGCGGTTGGATGGTTGGCAGCCCGAAGCTAGCTGCCGTAGGGACTTGGCTCTGGCGAGTGTCCGGTAATAGGACAACCGAAGCAGGCGGGTGTCGGATCTACGTAGGTCTAGTGTGCGTCCCACCGAGCGAACGATAAGACGGATCATAAATACAAATAGAACTACGACCACGGTCCAAGCCTCAATTTCTGGCCGGTTACTTGCGCTCTCGACCTGCGGTTGTGAGACGAACACCGTTCCGCTCATCTCAGAGACGCGAGCGGCGAGGCACCAGGTCGCCGCGCCACATAAGGCCGCGATCATTGAAGGTATCCTTTTCATCACCGTAATCCTTGCTTGCAGGATAAGCCAGACGGGCGGACTGACGGAATAGATCGAATCGAGGGTTCGGATTGCCACACTTACTTAGAGAAGTATTCATCTTGCTCAAGAACCCCCTAAAATGGGGGACTCCGGGGCACCGCAGCTATCGTTGTCGCGGTGGGTGCCGTCAAGCGATGATCCACATTTCCCATTACATCGCCGCACCATCCAGACGATTACTACTCCGTAAGAAAACGGACATATGCCACTAGTCGTCTTTGTCGTGATCATTCTCCCGGTGGCCATTGGACTGTGGCTGGTCCTTCGTGACTTGACGGCACACTAAAGCCATCATTTTAGTCGCTCGCCTTTATTCCGCTTGATAGTCCCGTACTCATCATCTGGGACTGAGGACATCGCTTGTATGCGTATGGGGAGTCGAAGCGCGTTTCATCATTCCTACTGGCTTCTGATCCTATATACTAAGCTGAATCGTTTCTCGATGGGCGACCGCTCCTGCTCGTATGAGATCCTGACGCCGATCGAGGAATGGAGCGTTCTTCAGGCAGTTGACGCAATCGAAAATATTCTCAAAACAACGTCTTTGGCTGGCGCTTTCCCGGCCCGCGTTTCTGTGGAGTTTTGGGCGTGGTCTTCTTCGCCACAGCCTTTTTGCCTTGAGCCGCCGCCGGGCGGGTCCGGCTCAACGATCACTAGCGCCGTACATCCATCGAAGTACGTCGCATTTCCTGTGATGCAAGATGCCGGATCGGAGCCAAAGTGTCATCAGCGTTTGGTGGAAACGTCATTCTGTCGCCCGTTGGGACTCCCGCAGCGTCGGTACTTCAGTACGGAATAAGGATGGGCTTGGCTAGGACTAGAAACTCATTTGTTTTCTGGAGTGGAAAGACGTTTCCTCGCAGGCCGCTAGAGCGTGCCGTCGCATCCAAACACCGCCGCACACCATTGGCAGAGCGATTGCATCATTGGCACCGCACTCAGTTTTTTGGAATGGAGCAAATCGATGCGAATGACTGCACTACTCGCTTCTCTCACGATCGCGAAGGCCACCGCACTCGCGCAGGATTCCAGACTCAGCCTCGCCGGCAACGCGGACGATGTCACCGACACCGTTGACGTCATCGTTCGCTTCAAGCCGAGCGCGGACCAGATCGGCCCCCGGCGTTTTGCGGACCGCGGCGCAATCCATAAGAGCTCTCTCTCGCTGGTCGGCGCTCACCTCTACACCGTCAAGTCCCGTGACCTCGGGTTGCTGGCCGCGGATCCCGAGGTCGAATACATCGGCCCCGATAACCCAGTGCATTCCAGCTCCACGACTCCTATCACGCCCGACTACGGATGGATGACCGCCCTCCGCATCCCGACCGTTGATGGAACTCTTCCTTGGGATGGTACCGGCATCGGTGTTGCAGTGATCGACAGCGGAGTGAATTACCAGATCGATCTCCTAAACGGCGCAAACGGCCTCCGCGTCGTCGATCGGGAGAACTTCGTTCCGAATACCAGCCCCCTGGCATCCCTGCTTGGCGGGAGCGGCAGCGGCAGCGACGGGTACGGCCACGGTGACATGGTCGCCGGACTCGTCGGCGGCAATGGCAGCCAATCCAGAGTCAAGGGCTACGACTACGTCGCCCGCGGCATCGCGCCGAACGTCAACATCATCAGCTTGCGTGTTCTTGATAACACCGGCGGTGGTACGGACAGCGCGGTCATCGCGGCCATCGCGAGGGCCATCGCTCTCAAGTCACAGTACAACATCCGGGTCATTAATCTTTCACTCGGACGCCCCATCACCACCAGTTACACACTTGACCCCTTGTGCCAGGCCGTAGAGCAGGCCTGGCAAGCGGGTATTGTGGTGGTCGTCGCCGCCGGAAACGACGGGCGCGACAATAGCTTCGGCAACCAGGGGTACGGCACCATCGAGGCGCCGGGCAACAGCCCCTACGTCATTACCGTCGGCGCCATGAACACGATGGGCACTCTTTCACGATCCGACGACAAAATGACGAGTTACAGTTCCAAGGGCCCGACCCTGATCGATCACATCGTGAAGCCCGACCTCGTCGCGCCCGGCAACAAGATCATCTCGCTGATCACCACCAATGGTTATTTGAATCAGACCTACCCCGCGAATTGCGTCGCCGTATCGGTCTACAGCACCAGCAACAGTTCCAACTGTCCTGCCTACTACGAGCTCAGCGGGACATCTATGGCTACCCCGCTGGTCGCCGGCGCGGCGGCTCTGCTGATCCAACAAAATCCGAAGCTGACGCCCGACCAGGTCAAAGCCCGGCTCATGAAGACCGCATACAAGCTGCCTCAGATCACGACCATGGCTACGGATCCTATCACCGGCGCCCAGTATTACACCACCAATGACGTATTCACCGTTGGTGCAGGATACCTTGACGTTCAGGCGGCGCTGAACAACACCGATAGCGGCTCCGGGCTCGCGTTATCTCCGTCGGCTCGATACAACGCTACCACGGGCACTGTGTACATGGTTATGGCCCCCGAAAGCATCTGGGGCGGTTTAGGGAGCAGCGGGTTGACTGGGAGCAGCGGGTTGACTGGGAGCAGCGGGTCGATTGGGAGCAGCAACTCGGCGATTTGGAGCAGCGCGGCGATCTGGGGCATTGGGGCGATTTTGAGTAACGGGGCCATTTGGGGCGATGGGGCCATCTGGGGTGATGGAGCCATTTGGGGCGATGGGGCGATCTGGGGCGATGGGGCCATTTGGGGCGACGGGGCCATTTGGGGCGATTGTTCGATTTACGGCGAGAACTAACGTGGAGAACGCACGCGTTCAACGGGAGCCCTATATGAACAACCACCATTTGCACGACAACTCATTACCGCAGCCGGCCAAGCGTCTCATTCTTTGGGTCTCCGGCATCGCGTCAATAACCTTGGCCTCCGCTGTCTTGGACTGGCGCGGCAGCGACGCCCTGGCACTGGCTGCCTGGATTGCGGCGGCCGCCCTCGCCGGAACGATCAAGGTCCGTTTTCCGGCCGTTGAGAGTTCCTATTCTTTCGGATACGTCGTGGTGCTTGCCGCTATAAGCATGCTCCGCTTCCCCGAAACTATCCTGATCTGCCTTAGCACCGCCCTCGTTCAGTGCTATTGGCATGTTCGCAAGCGGCCCATGCCCGCCCAGGTTCTCTTCAACCTCTGCAACTATGCGATCAGCACTGCCGCTGCCTGGAGCGCTTTCCATGGGCTGGGGAGTCTGGCGCCCGATCTCGGTATGCCGGCCCGCTTCACTTTCGGCGCGGGCGTGTTCTTTATCGCCAATACGGGGCTCGTTTCTTGGATACTCGGCATCCTCACAGGACGCGGATTCGTGGATGTCTGGGAGAACTCCCACTTGCAGATTTTTCCTTACTATTTGGTAGGGGCCGCTTGCGCGGCTGCGTTGGCTTGGCGGAACGATACGAGCACGCCGGCGACCCTGTTGGCAGTGGTCCCACTGCTCGGACTGCTTTACTGGTCCATGCGCGTCTGGGTTCGCAAGGCGGGCGCCTAAGGTTGCACGCGATGTTCCTAAACGCGCATCTCCGAAGGAACTCGATTCGTTGGCGGCACGGCCGAGCCTTCTGGACCGCATTCGCAGGTGGGGCGGACGGCCTCAACCAAGCCGGCCAGCATGGCCGTTATACTCGGGGTTCTGCACGGGATAACAGCCATCTGTCGTTCCGCCGATGCGAAGAGGTCCTCAGCGCTGGCGCCATCTTTCGGGTATTCCGCGATTCCAGCATGGATTTCGTGCTCGGCGCCAACCGCTCCGTAGACTTGTTGGAGCGATTCTGTTACGGCTTCCGGAGACCGGTCCCGAAGCAGGATTGCAAATTCCCCTTCACCGAACGGCGCGACCAGACTGTCCGGTCCGAACGCGCGCTTGAGATATTCAGTCCAAGTCTCCGCGCCGGGTTGTGCGGCGCGCGTCGAGGTCTCCGCCAGGTGGAGATCCATTCGGATCAGCGTGAGAGAATGAGCCACCTCCGCGGCGTGTCCGATCTCTGCGTCTAGAGAGACGAGAAACGCAGCCAGACCGGCGAGATCATCCGTTCTTCTGCCTGGCGGCTCATAGCCGGTCTCCCGCTCCGTCTCGGAGGGCCGCAGAAATAGGACAAGCTTCGGAGAGATCAGGTCGAGAATCCGAAGGTGATCGCAGGAAAAGTTGTCAGGAGTACGGCTATACAACGCAAGAACTCCCAGCATAGTGCCGGCGTTCACCAGCGGGACGGCCAATGCGGATTGCAGTACCGTCCGCCGCCACGATTCCGCGCCGGGCTCCACGGAGGGACACCCGTTCAGGATCCATTTGTGGTTCTCAGCCACCCACCCAACGAGACCCTGCCCCACCGGTACCTTCAGGTCGGCAAGTAACGTAGCATCGTGCCCGTGGACCCAAGTGGGAAGGAGCTGGTCGCCGTTCTTTTGAAAGACGGCCAATGCATCGTGGGGAATCAGCGACTGGAGGCGGGCGGAAAGAAAAAGGAACAGATATTCGAGGCGCGTGGAATTGGACATTCCTCGAAGGACCTCGCTGAGCGTCCGCATCTCCATACGCGTTGCCGAAATTGCGCGCAAGGAACACGCGCGCATGTCCACTGTCTTTAACCCGGATGAGGCGTCCGCTCCGGACATTTCGAAGCCGGCGTCGGGCGCTTCCCCGCGCTGAATGCGGATATGCGTGGAGAGCTGATTGAGTTTCGCGGCGTTTGCAGAAGCCATCGCCTCCAGCTCGATATATCTCCGCTGGAGCGCGTCGACGACGCGTGGGTCGAAGGCCTTTCCCGCCTCTGACGCAACAATTTCCATGGCACGCTCGATGGGCAGTGCGCGCCGATATTGGCGGTCCGAGGCCAGCGCATCCAGACAATCTACCGCCGCAAGGATGCGGGCGCCGATCGGAATCTCTTCCGCCTTCAGGCCGGATGGATAACCACTGCCGTTCCACTTCTCATGATGCGCGCGGACAATTGGCGCAACCGGGTAGGGGAAACCGACACCTTCCACAATCTCCGCCCCGACAACGGTATGCGTTTTCATCTTCTCAAATTCTTCCGGGGTGAGCTTTCCGGGCTTCGAGATGATGTACTCGGGAACCGCCAGCTTGCCGACATCGTGAAGAATGGACGCGGCCTGAAGAGCCTTCAGATCATCTCCCGAAATCCCGAGTTCCCTTCCGACCTCCAACGCGTAGGTCTGAACTCTTTGCAGATGGGCATGCGTTGTGCCGTCCTTGGCTTCCACCGCCAGAGCGAGAGCGTGAATACTGCGCAGATGAAGCGCAGCCACTTCCTCGGCATGCCGGCGGCTGTCCTCGAGCCGCGCCATGAATGTCTGGTAGGAACGGTAGAACGCGTACAAGATTGGAATGACCAAGAATGTAAGTTGCCAGCCGAAGCGGTTTTCCGCCCAATTGAGGATGCCTGCGACGCAAGACCCCGCGAAATAGAACGCGAAAGCCCACAGGTAGCTTCTCCGCCAGATGCTGAATAAACGCTCCCGGGTGGTATATGCCAGCATGAACGCGACCGGAAGCGTATTGAGGAAGAAGTATACCGCCGCCGTCGCAGCCAGGATGGCGGGCAATCCGATTCCAGGCACACGCGCAACCAGCTCGTGGTAGGTGGAGTAGCTGGCGGAAACAGAGATTCCCAGGCTTCCGAGGTTGAAGAATATTTTTAGCGGGGTCGGCCGCGATTTTGGTTTCCAGAACTGTCCTACCAGGACGGATATGGTGGCGATGGCAATCGTCTCGCCGAGGCTCAATTGAACGATGCTCACGAACAGCAGCACCAAAGACGCTGTGAGTGAGCCGACAAACCCTGGAATGGTGACCTTTACCTGCGAAGCGATGATGGCCAATCCGGCGATCGTCGCGAAACGGGCGTAATCATGGCAGTCCCACTGAAGGATACTGCTCAGAAAGACCGTCGCGCCGACCGCGATTATCGAGTACGCGAATCTGGTTGCAGCGCGCGGCAGAGAGATCCCTCCTGAGTGATGGGAACTCTCATCCATCGGCCGGGAAGATAGCTGGCATTAGCGAAGGTTGGGCATCTGAAGGACCCACAGGGGACAGCAGTGAGGGATCTGGCGAATCGGGCTTTGCTTACTCTTCTGACAAAAATTTGGTCTCTATCTAGCAAGTATCGATCGATGTAACTTAAGTATTACTAAAGACTTACGGCGCTTTTCTTCGCAGAGCGAAACTGAGCAAATTGCTCATACCGTCCAGCGGGTCCTTTATGGTCCTCGACAACTTAGCGCTGAAGATCTGCGACGCACGGACGGTCGTTACGGATCGTTTCAGTTCTCGGTACGGTTTGCCGCTCGGGGACGAAGTGGAAGATCCAGATCGCTCAGTCAACATATCAGCGGCTAACCCCTTTTGGCTAAGCCATCTAGAGGATTGTTTGGAAACGATTCATAGTGGTAGTGTCCCTACGGAGGCTTTTGTTAAGTCGGGGCAGGTCTCTTCCTCCGATGACCTGCTGTCCCGTGGTGCTGTTCCCTCGGAGGGTGGCGGGAAGTGCAGCACTTCCGGCCACTCCCTAACCTGACCACCACAAGCCCACAAACCGAGTCCCATCTCTCTTTCAAGGCACGCCTCAGGAACCACCCTGGGACTCCCTGTTAGGCGAGACGCATCCGCACGATCCCGACGCGCGCATCACCAAGCTGAAGGATGGGCGTACGCACTTGGCCCATAAGGCCGAGCACGCGGTGGACATGGAGACCGGAGCGATTGTGGCCGTCACGCTACACGGGGCCGACGAGGGCGACACGAAGACGATTCAGGAGACCCTGGCCGAAGCGGGCGAGCGCATCACCTCCGTAGTGGCGGATACGGACAACGACGCAGTAGCGAAGCAGGTCAGCGCGGAAGGGCCACGAGAGGTGGTCACCGACAAGGGCTATCACAGCCGCGCGGTAGTGAGCGAGATGACCGAGTGGGGCGTGGCGCACGTATTGTTCGGAGCCGGATCGCGGACGGCAGCGGTGGCAGGATCAGGGGGCCGAACAACGCGCGGTATATGCCAATCGCCCGGCGTATTCGCGGAGAGCGAGGCCGCCGGTTGTTACGGCAACGCGGCGAGAAGTTGGAGCGATGGAACCAACATCTATACAATCGGCGGGATGCGCCGAGTTCATCTGCGGGGACGGGAAAATATTCTCAAGCGGCTGGTGGTGCACTCGGGCGCGGCGAATCCCAACAAAACTCCTTTCGTCATGACCACACCTCAAATCGAGACCCGCCCGGACCGGCTCTGGGTCCAGAGCGCAAGCTATGTCACCACCTCCGGAGCAACCCACACCACTTGCCGAAGGCTCAGTTGGTTCGATAATGCTTATGCTCGCGCTCTTCGAAGAACCTGATCGAAGCTGAATCGCCCGGCTGAGACAGGTTCGCTAACTTCAATGCCCACATGGAACTCGGTCCCCGCCTTGCAAACGCAATTTCGAACAAAGCCGGATATGGTTTTATCTTTGACGCGAATTTCCACCTCGGTGTTGAGCTCTAACCGGAAGGGTATGGACACGCGGAGGCCAGTTTCCGACACATCCAATACCCGGACCACGGCGACACCGGCGCTCTTGCTCTTGAGTAGCGTGGGATGATTCACCCGGTACCGGGTAGCCATTCGTCGGTCGCGTCCACTTCCGTGTTGCGCCGGAACGTTGGTGCGCGTCGCAAGTTTCGGGCTCGAAGTTGCCGCTGGCGTTGCGGACCTGAGGAGGAGAGCAACCTCGGTAGAGTGAGTCTCGTGTCCTTGATTCAAGCAGGGGCATTCAAAGACCGCCGTGAAGCGGAAAACCGACCCGCGCCCGGGCTTGCTGTCAACGTCGATTGCCCCACCCATCAACTCAACCAGCTTTTTCGAAATTGCCAGACCAAGGCCGATTGCACTGCCCTCACCGATCGACGAGCCGCCGGTCTGGTCAAAGAGTTGAAATAGCAGCGCACGAGCCTGCTCGTTGATGCCGATGCCCGTGTCCTTCACCGCAAATTTCAGCTTCGTTCTTCCCTCGGACAAGCCAGCTTCCGACACGCTGACGAGGATCTCACCCCGTTGGGTAAACTTCAGGGCATTATCCAACAGGTTGGCCAAGACCTGCTGCAGGCGGACAGAATCGCCCTTGATCAGGCTTGGCAGCCGCTCATCAATCGCCGTGTTGAGTTTCAGGCCCATTCGTTGGGCACGATTGGAGAATACCTCCACAACCTCTCTGATCAGCCTTGCCGGTTCGAATTCAACATTCTTGAGGCTGAGCTTTCCCGCCTCCATCTGGGAATAGTCCAGGACGTTGGTGATCGCAGCGGCGAGCGACTCCGCCGCCAAAAGGTTTGTCTGCGTGCAACCACGTTGTTGGTTCGTTAAGTCTGTTTCCAGAAGCGTCGCCGTGCGGCGAACAATTTCCTTCAAGGGACTGTGCATACGACGGCTAAAGCCGGTCAGGAACTGATTCCTGGCCTCGATTCCATCCCGAGCCACGGTCAGCGCCGCAACAACTTCCTCATTGGTGCTTCGAAGTTCTTGTTCCAGTTGTTTCTGCCTGGCGCCGTCAAGCCGAAACCTGCGGAATACAAGAACCACGCCAAATCCAAGCAGACACGCCCCCGACGCGAGAAACTTGAGGGACATGGCGGAAGGGGTCCTCAGGTCATCGACGGAAACGATGAGAAGTATTGACGCTATGGTCAGGAATTGACCAGTCAACAGCAGCAGGGCGGTCTTCCGGCCGCGCCGTTTCCGCACTGAACTTATTTTCCGGCTCGCCATTGGGTTGCCGTCCAAATCGGCACGATGAGCGTTTATGCATTTGTGGTTCCAGGCTATGCTTGCTGAATCTATTGAGATTTCAACACCATTATTTGCCTTCCAAATTCCCAGCGACGCCAGAATGTCACAAACCGCAGACGGAGACGTCAAACTGTCATGTCATAGATGTGGGTTGTTTGTTAAGTCAGGGGCGGCATCTCTAAAAGATTACCGCTTGGGATCTCCCTGACTCTTTCTTTAACTTCTCAAAGCCATCACGCTCCAGCCGGGCCGCCGCGCCTCCTCCATCGAGACACCTTGCGCACCGTGCCGGTCAGCTAGCATCTATAGCTGCTAACTGCGCAATTCGGCGTCAAGATCCTGTTCGAGCTTTTGTTTTTGGAACAGAAGCCGGAGAATGTTAATTGCGAAGAGCGAGGACTTCGAGCTGGAGCGCGCCACGGCTGGAGATCGAGTCCAAAACGAACGCAAACAACGCTAAGGATATGGCTGCGGGAGAATTGAAGGGCGGGTCAACGTCGAGGCGCTACGACAATCCGCTGGAGTCGAAACACCGATCAGAATTGCAGTGGCCCCTTCTCGGACACGATCACCGGTCCTGAGCGTTTAGGAGCAGCACAGCCACAATGTCGTCGCATGACATTTTGTCATCTGTTGAGGGCCGACTCCCAGGGCGAGGCTCTGCGGGAGATAACCGGGAGGCCTAATCGTTGGAGGCGCTTAGAAGACAAGGTGGTGTTCGATGGAACCTGGTAGTCGGTTTGCTTTACTAAGGCTATGCAAGTGCCAAGTCCCATTTGCTTCGAATGCCAGCAAGAGCTTTCCGCACTTCAACGGATGCGGTTCAAGTACTTCTGTTCGGAGAAGCACAAGACCGACTGGGTGCAGGAGTTTAATGTCCTCGGGGTCGTGCGTTTGCAAGCCGCCCGGGTGCGGATGAGAATGGAAGCTCCTTAACCGCGTTTTGCACCGGTTCCCCAGGTTGCCGTTGCGCCCAGCACCTCAGACTCGGAGCGGAGAACCGCAGCTCGTGTGGATCTGGACGCTCCGGTGCGTGTCACCATACTGAATGGAGACACCACCGCCCACTCCGGACGATTCGTGAACGCTTCGGCTAAGGGCATGAAGATCACGATGGGGATTGAGATCCTCTTAAGCACGCGAATCCGGGTGGACTGTGGCTCCCATTCGATTGTCGGGGACGTGCGGCACTGCCAGACCGGCACAACCGGATACGTGCTTGGGATCGAGACCATCGAGTGGATCGACAGACGCGAACCATCCCGCCCCACGAGCACTCTTGGCGACTTGTACGGAGCGTCCCATACGCCTTCGGTTGCAGCTGCTCCCCTGGCATGAATGAATCGCGAACGAGACTAACCCGGCCCGGCCCTTCGCCGTAAACAAGTAGGGGAAGCCGAGGCACCCGAGACTCTCCAATCCATAGAGACCGCTCTGCGCGGCGAGCTGGACGACTACCAGGAACACGCTCACCGGCGTATCAATCATCTGCACCAGGAAGTGATCGGCGCCGCGAAGGCGATGACGATATTTGCGGAGAGCGTCTCTTCCAATGGCGTGGACCATGAAAAACAACTGGAGTGCGAACTGAAAAATCTCGGGACCCTGACCACGTACAAAGACCTCAGAGAAATTCGTGGCGGCATCCAGAACACCCGCGCCAGCCTTGTTGCAAGCTTCGAACAACCACGCCGGAGCAATCCATTGGTGATTGCTCAATTGCAGGATGAAATTCGCCTCCTGCGCCAGACCATTCAATCCGAACGCCGCGCGTTCTTCACCGATCGTGCTTCCGGCGACTGGAACTACCAGAAGATGGCGAACGCATCGAGGAGTTGATACAACAGGATAAGCCGTTCTACCTCCTGGTGGCGGGGATTCGCAATCTCAAACAGCTGGACGGCCGCTGTTCACGTACCGTGATTGAGGGTGCGCTGAAGGCCGTCCTCATCCGCTTTCACAATCTGGCTGGCGAAGAAGCCATGATCGGACCGTGGAGCGAAGAGGAGTTCGTTGCGATCCTTTCCATGTAGTTCCCGGAGAGTTTCCGGGTCGCTTGGCGGGATAACGCCATTGCGTTGGTGAGCTCGGTTCCGGAGAACGGCATTGCGCAGAACATCGCGCTTCAGGTCAGGTCACAACCTCGAGCGGACCCTTCAGCCACGGCTAGAGGTGATATGCTCTTGCGATGGCCCTCTACCTGATCGCATACGATTCTGAGCATCGGAGCATAGAGGCGTCTATTGCTCTGGCTGGACTGGGCGCGATACGAATATTATCCGCAACTTGGTTACTTAGTTCACGGTTGAATCGTGAGCAGATCTTCAATCTGCTTGTCGATACCATCGGCAAGTACTTCATCATTGCTGAGTTGAGCGGCATCGCCAGTGTGTCCTATGCTTTGAACATACTCAGGCAGGGTGACGACTCGGAACCTACGTGCCAATAATCTGGCGCACAAATCACGGGGACCAGTCTTCGTCACCTTATTAAAAAATGTATGATCCGCTACGTCAAAGGGAATTTTTGGAGAGGTGGAAAGTAGTCTGCAAAAATGTACCCGGCCTACTGACGGAGCACGCACCTGGCCACGATGAGGATTCGCGCGCGCCCTCGAAGTGCCTGGCCGCGGGCATGGACGATTACGTGGCCAAACCTGTTGGACTGGAACCATTGAAACAGACCGTTCGAACGCTGGACTCAGAAGGCCCCCCGCCGCCTTCGCGCTCGTGAACCACCCCCCGCGGGATCGCCGCGATCAGCCTTTGGGTATACGGGTGCCGCGGGTTTTCCGCGGTGGGTGCGCACTCGACGATTTCCCGCGTGTGTGGCCATTGCGCGCATAGTGACCTCTTCTTATCGGCATCCGAAGATGGCCCCTGTACCTGAGTGGCGGCGGCGCAGGCGGCTCGCCTTCGGTGGTTCCTTACACTGGTCTAACGCAAAGGCCCTGTCCCTTTACGGATCTGGCCGGACGGGCAACGAGCGCGAGCTGCGGAACGTCGTGGTCCGTGCCGCCATCATGACACCCGGTCCCGAGATCACGGTTGCGGACCTAATCGCTGCCTTTAGTCGCGGCCACCAACTTTGCCGCTGCCAGTAGCGAATTTGAACGGCCGCACCGCAACAGCGACATCGAGACTCGCGATTCCCGCGTGCGAGCGTCACAAGTTCGTGTGCAGTGCCCCCGCATCCGGTCTATTTCGTCACAGGAGCCGGGTGGATCGAGTTCTTGAGAATGACAATCAGTTCGACCGCGCCGTAACGGGGGGATCAGCTTCCTTGGCTGGAGGAGCGGGTCATGACGCTCGCCACCTTGCTGAAGATTGTGCTGATCGAGTTTGCCACCCCTGGCATGATGGCCCCGGCTGAAACCGCCACAAAGCCCGCCATAAGAGCATACTCGATAAGGTCCTGCCCCACAGTGCTTTTCCAGACTCGCAGCGTCAAAATTGAATTCGCGAACTTTCTCATGCGGATGATTCCTCCGCCATCTCATTTCTAAGATCCAATCTGAAGCTGCCTGGAAACCCAGGCACTACGGTTCCTGCCTTAATTCGAACTCTCTTTTCTCTCGACAAGTAAGAACCGATTGCGTAGAGGCTCCGACCTTTGAATCCGATGGCACCATAGACGACCAGGACTGATCCGAGCCCGCATCAAAGTCCTCTTTCGAGGGTTACGCTCGTCTATTGGCACGGGCCTATATGAGCGAGGTCTACCGCGCACGCGACAGCGAGCTCGATAGCAAAAAAGGCCTCAACTAAGACTAGCCAAACATATTTGAAATTTTCCGATCAGGCCACCTGAGCGAGCCTGCGGGTGGGATAGCCGAGGATAGTGGTGATGCGTGCGGTTTCCCGGTCGATGAAGACGAAGGCGTCGCC
>JBEKBK010000196.1:0-13969 GCA_050015435.1 Bryobacteraceae bacterium | reverse complement strand
GGCGACGCCTTCGTCTTCATCGACCGGGAAACCGCACGCATCACCACTATCCTCGGCTATCCCACCCGCAGGCTCGCTCAGGTGGCCTGATCGGAAAATTTCAAATATGTTTGGCTAGTCTTCATGATTCCGGTTTTGTTCACTACGTCGTGGATAATATCTCGTTTGACCAAAAGCCGCCTCCCCGTTGCCGAGGTTTGTCGAAGATCCGCAACAAACCCGATGATAATTGTTGAGGTTATCAACTCCGGCACGCGGTTTCACCAGAGACAAATTGCAAGGCGCGGTCACCAAACCAGGTGATGATACGTTAAACGATCATGGCATACGGGCCAACGCGGGCAGGCGCGTGCGGGAGGAATAATCTCGACGTGGTTGCCGTTGACGTCTCCCGCCTGTCCGACCCAAGCCAAAAAATATTCGTCCTCCAAGAACTATCCCCTTTCGCCAACCACGCCACTGAGTGCTCCTCTGCTCCGAACGACGGGGTTTTGTGAAGCCTACCCCGGACTCGGGATGCTACGCACGGAAAGGCCAGAAGAACATCCTTCATGCCAGCCGCGCTCACGCGACCTCCAACTCTCACGGAGTGTGGACCATCAACCGGGCATTATGTGTGCAGGAAAGCCTGCAGCTCCGCTAGCGTTTCTTTGGGCGCGCTCTCCTGAAGGGAGTGGTTCCCGGGCAGGCCTTTGCCCGTGACGTTGACTCCTTCGTCTTTCCAGATGCCGAGCACGTCATATAGTTTGCCCATGGCTCCCGTGGCAGCCCACAGGACCAACAAAGGGCACTGGATCTTCTTGCCCGCTTTGATGTCCGCTTCATCGATCTTCAAATCAGCCGACGCGCGATAGTCCTCGCACATCGCGTGCATCGTGCCCGGAAGCAAGTTCACGCGATTGTATTCGCGCTGCGCATCGGTCGTTGCTCTCGCCGACTGGGCTTTGTTCTGCGCGATGAGTTCGTCTTCCGGACCCGGCGCTGGCCGCAGATAGTTGAACCAATGGAAGTACGCTTGGACGAAGTCGATCGTAACGTGTGAGTAGAGATAGTGCGCCGGGACAATATCCATCACTGCCAACTTCTGCACGCGATCCGGGTGATCTAGCGCCATGCGCCGACCAATACGCCCGCCCCGGTCGTGACCCACCATCGAGAACTGGCGGTAGCCCAAGTGTTCCATCACTTCCACACCATCCAAGGCCATGGGACGTTTGGATTGACTGGAGTGGTCCGGTTTATCCGCGGGCTTGCTCGAATCGCCGTAACCGCGCAGATCGCACATAACCAGGCTGAAATTCTTGGCTAGGTCGGGTGCGATCAGGCGCCAAGTGATCAACGATTGCGGCGCGCCATGGAAAATCAGCACCGGCGGACCCGAGCCGCCGATCACGGCATTAATCTCGGCGCCGGAAGTATTGATCCTCTCGTTGCGGAAACCGGCTGGGAAGAAATGCTGCCATGAACTTTCCTTCGAGGGAGCGGAGTCTTGCGCGTTCGCGTTCCGGGCGGGGAAGGCGGCAGCTGCAGCGCCCAGCGCCATCTTCTGCAACAGGTGCCGGCGGGTCCTGGTGTCCTTCAGTTCAAAGGTCGTATCGTTCTGCTTAGTAGACATTGCCGGAGCCTCCTTGTGAATTTGGATCATCTTGAGACGGGATGCATTTCAGCGAGCATCTTCAAGATGTCCATGCCGGAAGGATAGCCAATTATAAGAGCACGACGTGTGATGAACCTTAGCCCCGGAACGCATCTTGGACCCGATGGGAGTTAATGCCGGCCGATCTCACTGTTTTGTGGAAGTCAGTCGAGCTTTCAGGCCGGCCGCGTCCACGTCACAGTATGTGGGCCTGCTGCGTTTTAGAAGAGCAACCGTGCCGTTTTTCCAGAACTCCATCGCAACCTGTCCACGGCTTTCAAATTCGCGCCACTCAGGCAAGTTCGTACCATTAGGATTACCTGTCTTTGCGAAGTTGCTCCAGTAGTCCTGGACCACTTCGGAAAGCTTATGGTCGGTCTCTTCGAATGGTAGCCAGTTCCAGGTGGGTTGGCGTAGCGCGCCGAACACGTAGGGGACTTCCAGGCTGTGAAAGGATCCCAGGGATTGTCGCCCTTTACCCGGTACTTCGCGCTCGAACAAGTAAAAATACGCGTGATGCCCGGCACTCGCGTGAAGTGATGCCATGGCCATGCCGGGACAAGTGCCAATAACGTCATTTAGCCAGCTATCAGCCGCTTCGGTGCGGCGCAGAACATTGTCTACGAGGAAGAATCCCACCACGAGGGTCGCAGATCGTCCGTAGAAGATCTTTACCGTCTGCATTGCGGACTCGTCAAGGCCGGCCGGCGAGCTGCCGCCGGCTCCGGAACCCGCGCGAAAGGCGCTCATCTCTCGTCCGTTGTTGCCTATGATGAAGTCGACGGGAAGTTGCCGGCCTTGCGCGAATAAATCCCCCGGCGCCTCTCGAAGAAACCATCCGTCGATTACCAGCCCGGGATTTGTGGCCGTTTTGGCTTTCTCGGACTTCTCGATCACCGTTTCAACCGGTAGTGCACGCATCTTCTCGATCGCGTTATTGCCGTTCACTCCGAGTGAAAGGGCCATCTGTTCGCCAAAATGCTCGCCTCTAGCCAGCGCTGCAGGATGATGCCCCAGCAGCACCGGTCCGCTCTCCATGATTACCCTTTGCATCAACCCGCTTGCGAGCGGCGAACACAGCAGCAGCCCAGCGTCGATGGCGCCGGCTGATTCTCCGAACACGGTCACGCGACCGGGATCGCCGCCAAATTGCGAGATGTTCTGTTGCACCCACTGCAGCGCCGCGATCTGGTCGAGCAGTCCGTAGTTCCCCGAAGCGTGATGCGGCGATTCCTGGGTCAGTTGCGGATGTGAAAACGATCCCAAAATGCCGAGGCGGTAGTTCATGGTGACCACCACGACCCCTTTGGTCGCAAGCGTTGTTCCGTCGTAGGAGCTTTCGGCACCGCTCCCCATGACATTCGATCCGCCATGGATCCAAAACATCACCGGTGCGGCGTGTTTCGCTGGCCACTCCGTTGTCCAGACGTTCAGGTAAAGGCAGTCCTCGGACATATCGATTTTCTGCTGCGGATAATCGTGACCGTACAATTTCGCGAGTGGCGCAAGGAAGACGCCAGTCCCGAGCGGGTTCTGCATACAGGCAGGACCGTACCGCGTCGCATCGCGAGTCCCTTTCCAGCCCACGACCGGCTGCGGTTCGCGCCAGCGGAGGCTTCCTGCCGGCGGCTGTGCGAACGGAATCCCCCTGAACACGGCGCCGTTCGCGGGTGGCATTTGCTCGGCACCGCGGATCAGCCCTCCAGTGATGCGCACCACCGTCTCAGCTCGCGCACCCCTACTTAGCGCGAGCGCGAAGCAACACGTTGTTAGAACGATCCGCTTAGCCAACACCTTGATCGCTAGCATATGCGTGATGCAGCCAAGTTTATCCAATCAGAAAGCGGATAGCGCCTGGATCACGGCGTACCCGGACACGACCGCCTCCTCTGCCTCCGGCTGTTGACAACGGGCGCTAACCTGTCTACGGTAAGGCGATGGCGACGTTTGGAGTATTTTCGGGCACCGTTCGTCACGTTCACCCATGCCGTCGGGGTAACAATCTAACCGCTTAGCATTCGACGACAATCTTCGTCGGAGAAGGAGAAACGCCAATGCGGAATCTCATAGGGAGAAGAGAGTTGCTTGGCGCCGGTATTGGCCTGTGCGCGAGCCTCGGTGCCAGCTCGGCGCTCGCGCAATCATCCGAGACGGCACCGCGCGAGCTGGGGACCGACGCGCTCGGCCGTCGCCTGGGGGCTGACGCGCGCGGCAAGCAAATCCCGAAACGGATGGCGAGCACCACCAAACTGTTTCTTACGCCACCCGGATGGCCCAATGCGATCGACGTCGACCACGATCAGAAAAGAGGTTTCTGGGTTCAGGAACAGCGTCATGACAACAAGCAGGAGGCTGCCTGGCTCATCGATTGGAACGGTAAGCTCCTCCACACCGTGATGACCAACTGCAAGGATACCAGTGGTATGTGCTTCGGCAACGGTTATGTCTGGAGCGGTGCCAATGGGGCTTCGGAGATAGAGCACCCCACCCCACCGATTAATGGGATATTCCAGACTGACATGAACGGCAAGCAGATCAGCCATCGACAGATTCCATTCGGGCCCAAAGAAGATGGCGGCGCCACCCACGGCATGACGTGGCAGGCTGACGTCGGCAAAATCTGGATAGCTTCGAATCGCCTAGAAGCGCTGATGCGCATCGATCCCAAGACTTGGGAGGTCGATTACATGTTCCCGACAACGCGCGAGCCCGTGCTTGCCGAACGGCTGCACGGCATCGCCTTTGACAACGGCTTCATCTGGCAGGTGAACGGACATCAGAAGGAAGGCACCACCGGTTATGAAGGCTACACGGCGGGCCTCGTCAAATATGACGCCAAGACAGGTCAAGTCGTTCAGGTGGTGGAGTTCACTCCGGGCTCGTGTGACATGCACGACGTAGCGGTTTATAACGGTCAACTGTACGGCGTCGATGCCGGCGAACATCCGGGATGGTCAATCGATAATCCAGCCTATCAGCATCCCGGCTTCCCGCCGCTCAACAGCCCGTCGGGCGGCTATGTTTTCCGCATCGATCTAATCTGAGAACCAAAACGAGGTGGTACAGGCTCCCGCTGAAGCCCGAACTTACTTGTCTTGCTTGACGTGCTTCTCCAGCATTTTCCGTCGCACCACTCCCCCGTAGACATTGCCCTGCGAATCCACGCCCACTGCCTCGGCGCCGCTGTGTTCCTCGGTGGTCGATTCCAGATCTTGGATGAACGCCACCACCTTTCCGTCCCGCGCGCTCCCGATGCGAATGCCCTTCTTCCAACCCGGCTCATCCTGGCCCCAGGATTCGGAGTCGGCCACGTAAAGCGTATCGTCCCTGGTGATGAACAACCCACTCGGGCGTCCGAAATTTCTCCATTCCGCGATAACGCGGCCGTCTTGATCGAGGATCTGAATTCGGTTGTTACCGCGGTCGGCCACGAACAGCCGCCCCCGCGAATCGAACGCCAGATTGTGCGGCCCCATTAACTCGCCGGGACCACGGCCCTTTTTGCCGATAATCTTGAGGAGCATGCCATCCTTCGAAAATTTCATGATGCGCGAGTTGCCGTAGGTAGGCGAATGGCCCTCACCCACGAAAACATCGCCGTTGGGAGCGATCGCGATCGAGGTTGGCTCATCGAAGACGTCGGGGCCGCTTCCCTTTTCCCCAGCCTTTCCAAGGGTCATCAGTAGCTTGCCGTCCTTAGTGAACTTGAAAACCTGGTTTCCTTTGCCGCCATTAATTTGAGCGTCGCTAATCCAGACGTTTCCCTCCTTGTCCAGCATGAAGCCGTGAGGGAAATTAAATAGTCCCGATCCCCAGGTGTTCACAAGCTGGCCCGACGGATTGTAGACCAACACCGCGGGCTCTGTTCGGCCCACGCAGGAATTTTCATGGCAGCGGCCGAGAACATAAAGGTTCCCGTCGGGACCTTCCATCACGCCGGTGATCGCCGGCCAAGTCATCCCCTTGGGCAACTCCGCCCAGTCGCGCAGAGACCGATATGGGTTAGGCAAATCATTATTTGTGATCGGATCGTTGATCTGTGCATAGGCTACGCCAGCGTAACTCGCGGTGAGGACCACAAGTATCAACACGCGTCGCATGCTACTCACCTCCTGTAACAATTCAACAGCAATCAGCCCAAGTTTAGTCGATGAAAGGTGATTGCGCCTATGTTACGGCGTGCCCGGACAGAAGTTTGCGAATAGGGGACTCGGGTAAGCTGGGCCCTGGTGGCCCGGCCGCCGCCCATCCGGCCTTAAATTGCTGCGCAGCACCCACCTGTGCCAGACGTCGATCGCTGCGAGTGTGATCTACGCCGGACCAGCTCTCTGGGCAGCGAAGCATAGGGACGAAGAATCCCCCGCGAGTGAACCTTGGCCACATGGCGTGGACCACACGGCGTGAACTTCCGGTTCTTCTTCGACGTGATACGATAGGCGCGAAACGATAGGACCAACCTCTGGCCGGGCCTCGTTCAGCAGAGAGGCTCGGCTTTTTCCTACCCTGCCAGCCGTCTCTCAGAGGTTAAGTTCCCCAGCCAAGCTACCGATAGATTGACCAATCCTTGCTTGGTCCGCGCTGTACTTTATAGGACAGCGCGGCAGTCCCCAGCGGTCTGGCTTTGTGCCGCTGGGGACTTCCTCTTCGAGCCGGCGCGCCTTCCCAGGGTGCCCCGGCCGTTTCCCCCCCGGCAGTGACGCGACCGTCACTTAAGTTTTGGGCAGCGACGGCCGAGAGTGTGGCTGAACGCCCACACCAAGGACGCCACCATTCCGGTCGGGTAGAATCGTAAGACCTCAGTAAAAGGTTGAATGTGCCGGAAGCCCCTCATTATGGTCAAATCGCCGAAGAACGGCCCACAAGATTAGATTCCTGAACGAACGTTTTCGTCCCGCGAAATGGCGGAGATTGGTGGCGTTAGTCTCAGGCAGCTTCAGTGGTGGGATGAGCAGAAGGTAGTTTCGCCGCGGCAACATGGCCATCGCCGCGTGTACCTTCCCGCCGATGGGGTCGAGATAATCGTAATCGCTGAATTGCGGCGGAAGAGGTTGTCGCTGCCGCAGATCCGGCCCGTGCTTCGTTTTCTGCGGAGAGAGATTGCGAAGCGTCCGGCCGAAGTTATCCAGTCCTCGTCGCAGCTTTATCTGGTAACTGTCGGGAAGTCAATCTATCTTGAGCGGCAGCCCGAACGTATTCTGGAGATTCTAAAGGGCGCCCACCAGGCCAGTTTCCTGGTTTGCGTGAGCGACCAGGTGCGACGGCTGGCCGATGTGGAGCGGAAGCCGGTCCGCAGGGAAACAGGTATTCACGCCCGCGACACCCGGATCGGCTGACAGCCGACGCACCGCAGGGAGCGGGCAGGTTCCTCGTTTTAAGACAAAACCTGGTTGGGCGTGCGGCGCAGACGTTGACTGAAATGCGACGAGGCCGATGAATGCAGTCGCAAGCAGCCCGATTTCATGCAGCACCAGCCTTGAAAGATTCTCGCCGTACTTCGCTCCGCTGAAATTTGCGCATAGCTGAAAACAGCAGCAACGCCGTGCCGGTTGACTTTGCTTCGCGTAGCGTAGCGACGGCCTCCTCCACGGCCCTTGTGTCGGACAGCGGAAGTTTGATCTTGCTACTAAGGATTGCAACGCCGTTGCGCACCGTAACTAATGGATGGTCAGACACCGCGGTTCCATCTCAAATCGATCAGTCGAATTTGCGACCTGTTAGGTTGATTGTAGCTTCTGCCGGTGCGGCGAGGTGGACGCTGGTGCTCACCGCCGCGCGTGCTACGATGGCTCGATGCCCACAGAACATATTGTCTCGCTTCTGATTCAGGAACGGGATAAGTTGAACCGGGCTATTGAAGCCCTGCAAGGTCCGATAAAGCGCGTCGGACGCCCGCCAAAAAGTCCCGTTAACAGCGCTCCGCCAACGCGCAATCTTACCTCCGATGCCGGTGAAATTGTGCCGAGAAAGCGAAAACCGTTCAGCGCCGCAACCCGCCGGAAGATGGCTCTCGCGCAACAGAACCGGTGGGCGTCGAAAAGGTCTGCGAAGTAGGTTGGAATGTTTATGTTTCTAAGCGACGTTCGCCCTCGTCCAAAAAGTCGCGCAGCGCTATTTGGTAGTTATTAGGTGCTTACTCAAACAGCCGGTTTGCCGTTCGCGCGATCGAGCAAACGCTAAGAATCTGTCAAGCATCCCTCTTCCTCTGTCGTTGCCGGCGAGTTCAGCAAGGCGCGACAAAGCTCGATAAGGTGACCGCCCCTCTCGGTTCCGCCGACGGATCGCCGGATCGTGTCCACGTCGCGGGAAAATTTGACCCCGGCCGCCATTTCGCGCATGAATCACGCCAATAAATCACGTAATCCGTCGCCAGGGCCGACGATAAGTTTTCCTGTGGAGCCGTCGGGCATCTCCAGAATGATCGGATCATCCCGATGCAACCCGCGCTCCAGTTCCGCAGACGTTTTTCAAAACGTCTCATAGTGCTTTCCTTTGCGCCGCTGACCCGAGTTCTTGGATTAGCATGGGCTTCGGTTCAAGGATAACTGTCCAGAAACGTGTTTGTGCAGCGAACGTTATCTCGCATTATCGTCTGGCCGCCAGACAGCGCAGTACCACTCGACCTCTTACACGCGATGCGGGCCTGGAGCGTAAAGGACGATCCGCGTGCCACGGCACCCGCTTTAAGCGAGAAACTGGCGGACCGATTCGGGAACTAAGAATGAAAACGCCTCCTAGGTAGCTAAGAGGTGGCCACAGCGATGGAAAACGGGTGGTCATCGAACGGCTTCGGCTACTTGGCACTGCTGTTCCGAGACCTGGATCTTTTGGTGGCTGCTCGCCATGCGGCTCTTATTCCACAGTGCACGCAATAAACTTGCCGGCCACTTGGCTGGAACCAGCGAGGGCACGCACGGCATTTTCGCATCGCACTTCCGCCGACCTGGCTCATGAGTTGGACGGTCAGGATCGCGGCCAGGTTTGATCCATGCAGGCAATCGAAATCGATCGCCCAAGCGGCTCCATCCCAGTGGAACCGCGGCTGAAGGCGAGATATCGTGACCAGGCGACGCATCAATGTCTGGAACTGGACGCGAGAGTCTTTCAGATATTTTCTAAAGATACTCCGGATCTGTTGGGTTCTTGGTGGGAAGTCCGGACCGCAGAGAACCGAATCAGCAAGTTCCCAGTCAGTGTCCTCACCCGTGCGGCCGTTGCCAAGCTCAAGGCCGATTCTGCGCAGGGCATCGAGGCACAACGCGAACTGACGGTAGTGTTCGATGTGATCCACCGCTTCGTTGCAGCAGGGGCTGTGTCCTACCGGGAGGCCGTGCTCGCAAAGGCAGAGCATTCCCCATTGAGCCACGAAGCCTTTTGTGGCTGTTTCGACTCGCACCGATTCGTCTTGGCGGCGGCTGTTTGGCGCTTCGCCGATTCGAATAAACCGATCGAGCAGGTCGAGGGGGGCGCGCTTCTTAAGCCTCTTGCCAGAAGGGTCGGCGTACAGTTGTCCATTCTCGACGCGCGCTAGGCAGGGGGCCCATACGGACCCGACAGGGAGAGAGGCGGTGTTCTTGGAATTCTTCTCCGTCATAAATACATCATAACTATAAAACGTCATGTTTCGGCAAACGATTGACACGAATGGGGAAAGAGAGCAAGATTAGATCAGTTCTCGCCGGCACGCGGCTTGCCGCCATGCCCAAGATCGGCTGAACACGGGTGGAAAATGATGTCGAGTACAACAACGATCAAACTTAATTTGACAGAGACAGAGGTAGTGGAAAGTCGGGGGATCGGGCGACGTCAGTTGCGAGCGATGCGGGTGCGCGGAACGGGGCCGAAATGGCTCAAGGTGTCGGGCGAGTTGGGCAAGCGAGGGGGACGGATCTTGTACCCGGTCACGTCTCTCGACCGATGGCTGGCCACGCGGCCCGGCGGCGGCGAAATCTAACGCGCCGACGAATGATGTGCCACGGTCGCTGTCCCGATAGACGGCTCGCCAGAGAGCGCAGAGAACAGAGTTATGTCCAAAAACGTTGTTGTGATCGTCAACCCGATCGGAAACAGATATACCTCCCAGAAGCGTGCGGCCGACTTTGTACGGCGCGGCTTGGCCGAATTCACACCAGCCGGTGAACTGCGGTTACTCGATCACGTGCAACACCAGCGCGTCACGGAGCAGCGCGAACGCGATGCCAACGACCGCGAGTTTCGAGGCGGTAGAAAGATTTTCGTCTGGAGCGGCGCGCGGAAGGGCAATAGGTTTACGGAACGGGAGAGCACGCCCGGCGTGTCTCGCTGCTAATCGTGCTAGCCGAGCAACGGAACTTCGAAGCATATGGACGCAAGCAGTGATCGCGACATCCAGTGTCGGGCGCAGAACGAGGTCGCTGCGCGCGCCGCGCTCGGGCTGTGCGTCGGGCACAGCGTCACGCATGCAGAATGGTCAGCTATGCGAGCCAGGTCCCCTGGAATTCGCGAGCATTTTTGCGTGTCTGGGACCGAAAGACGACTGTGTCTAGACAGGGTAATGTTGAGGGGCTATGCCAGCGTGCAATTCAATCCGTGAGGGGCCGGACCGCGCAGCAGCCTACGCAAGCGGTGCTGCGCGCCAGAGTGTCGAGTAAGGAGCAGGAGGAAGAGGGCTTCAGCCTGCCGGCGCAGATTCGCCCTGGAGCATGAAAGCTTTTGTGATAACGTGCAAGTTCATTCAAGCAACCCTCATGTGATGAGCGGGTTACGAGAGGCAATGTCCCGATTTTCTCAGATTCGTGCCCTACTTAGTAGAGGAACAACACTGCGGTTTTCTCGGCAGAATTCCTTGAGCCTCCGTGCCATCCGACAAGAATCAAACCGCATTGACCGAGACCGGGTTTATCCGACCGTACCCTCTCCTAAAGGACAGTTATGACAGTTTCGCGGTACCAAACCACCATTCCCGAGGCGGAACGGCAGCGGTTATTTAGTGTCATTGAAAAGTTACCCCGCCAGCCGTCTGAAGGTGATCCAGCCTGGGAAGCCTTCATGACAAACACAATCCGACTCCCTTTGTGTTATCTGGATGGCGTTCGTAAGGTCATCGATCAGGGGCGATGGAAAGCCAAGCTCGATCCGGTTGGCTTCATTCACAAATGCGGCCAACTCGCAGCTTTTGCACCGTGTGGTCTCGCCGAGGACCGTGAGAATCGAACACAGGTTTATGTCGGTCGTGCAATCGACGACGACCAGAAGCGGCCGCCGACATTGGAGGAATCGCTCAGGTTCGATCCGCCGAAGCGACGCCCTAAGGTGTACGCAGGGAATGTCGCGGATTTAAAGTTGCCTCGTCTTCTGGAAACGAACGAGGCCGGTTCGCATCGCATTACTCATGACGAGGTTGTGGGCTACTTCTGGCGCAAGTCTGGGCGAGACCTCGACTCTTACGTGGAACCGAGGTGGCGGGATATTGATCCCGACCTTGTATGTTGGGAGTTTCGCCCCGGTGCCTTCGGCGAGTTTGCCGCGCGGGATGTTGCCCCCGACTTGATGTGTTCCGACGGCCCCGAATTTTGGAACGATCCCGATGTATGGGTTCAAAAGCTAGACTTGGACCGCCTAGCCGTCAAGGTCGGCCTGGACAAAGACGAGAGAATGGTCTTGAAGTGTAAGTTTGCCGGTGAAAGCAGAGATTCCCTAATGGCTCGACAGAAGACGGCAATGAAACGCCTGGCTGTTCAAGCTGCTTGGAAACGAGTCGATCGAAAGTGGCGGAAAATCATCGAATCGATCAAGGCCCCGCCAACCTCTGCTGAGGTAACCGTGCCGCCCGCTGCGCGTGTTGTTCCCGCCGATGCACCGACCGCCATCGAAGTATTACGGAGACACCAAGAAAACAGACCGCGTGATGCGAACAACGAACCACATCACCCAATCGCCTTGCCCGTTTACCCGGAATACAGCCGATAGGGAGGACTCGATATGGTTAGCAAACAAATCTCTTTACTTTTGGTCTATGAGCCGGCGACGTCGAAGGGACGGCCGATGCCCCTTGCCAGGGTAGGAGACCCACAATTGATTCTTGCAGTCGCACAACACGCAATCGACGATGCCATTTCAAAAGCTAGCATTCTCTCGGAGGCGGACGAGGTTCTGGGAGAAATTGAGGGCGCCGAAGTTGACCGACTTCGTACGATTTTGGCTACCTTGATACCCGAGCTCCGGAGTCAGAATGTCCGGCGTAGCGCCACCGTCACCGCCGTTATGTAAACCCGAATTCTCCCGGCTCTGATCGCCGGTCTCAACAAACACACGAAGCCGCCGTGGGAAGTTCCCGTGGCGGCTTTTTAATTTTCACAGAGAGAAATCTTAAATGGATATACCTGCGGAAGTCGAGATCGCTGCGCGCGTCGCGCTCGAGCCGCGCGCCGGGCACAGCCTCACGCATGCTGAATGGTCAGCTATGCGAGCTAGGCTTCTGGAATTCGCGAGTATTTTGCGTGACTGGGACCGAAAGACCACCGCGTCTCGAAGAGGTAATGTTGAGGTGCTATGCCAGCGAGAACCCCAACTGTGATGCCGGCCCCAAAGGACAGGGCAGCGACGCACGCCAAACGCGTTGTGCTCTACGCGCGGGTGTCCAGCAAGGATCAGGAGAAGGAAGGCTACTCCATTCCTGCACAGGAGCGCTCACTGCGGGATTACGCGCTCCAACATGGCATGGTCATCGTCGAAGAATTCGTGGATGTGGAAACGGCCAAGCGATCCGGCAGAACCGCATTCACGGCGATGCTGGAGTACCTAAAGAAGCACCGCGCGACCTGTCAAACGATCCTGGTGGAGAAGACCGATCGGTTGTACCGCAATCTTAAGGATTGGACAACGCTAGATGATCTCGACACTACGATTCATCTGGTCAAAGAGGGCCGCATCATTGGTCCCGATTCGCGCTCCTCGGATCACTTGGCGCATGGGATCAACGTTCTAATGGCGCGGAACTACATCTTGAATCTTGGCGAGGAAACTCGCAAGGGGATGACGGAGAAGGCGCGCGCCGGCATTTACCCGAGCTACGCACCGGTAGGATATCGGAACGTCAACGGCACCAATGGCAAGCGCACGATTGTCTCCGACCCCGATACGGCTCCAATGATCACTGACATCTTTGGACGATTTGCACGAGGCCAGCATTCCGTGAAGTCGCTCGTAAAGGAGATGAACGCTGAGGGCGCGCTGCTTCGCGGTCGAAAGCTCCAAAGCAGCGTAGTCCACCAAGTCTTGAGAAAGCGCCTGTACACCGGCGATTTCGATTGGGACGGCATCACGTACACGGGCACTCACGAGCCTCTGGTCACCCGCGAATGTTGGCTACGTGTTCAGGAGTTGCTGGATGCCCGGGCCAAGAATCGCACTCGCAAGGTGAAACATGATTTCGCCTACACCGGGCTGGTCCATTGCGGCCATTGCGGTTGCCTGCTCGTTGGCGAATTGAAGAAGGGCACATACGTCTATTACCACTGCACCGGCAACCGCGGAAAATGCCCGGAGCCCTACACGCGCCAGGAGACCCTCTCCGCCGAATTCGCCCACGTGTTACGAGAACTGGTTATTCCGCCGCCCGTCCTCGAGTGGCTCGGCGACGCCGTCCTGGACTCGGACCGGACGGAGCAGGCGGCCCGCGCGGAAAGCATCAAGAAACTTAGGGTCCGCTACGAGCAGATCGAGGCCCGCATTGAGACCATGTACATGGACAAGCTCGACGGCCGCATCAACCAGGAACTCTTCGATAAACAAGCCACAAAGATGGGCGGGGAGCAGGATAGCTTGTTGCGCAGGATCCAGGAAATCGAGAAGGCCACGCCGGCCCCGGTCGATCAAGCCATCGACATGCTGCGGCTGACGAGTCGTGCGAGCGAGTTGTTCCTCCAGCAACCTGCGTCCGAGCAACGCCGACTGCTCCAGACCGTGCTGGAAGAGGCGGCCTGGAAGGACGGCGCGTTGCGAACGACCTTGTTCGAACCGTTTGAAATCTTGCGCCACTCGAACCAAGAAAGCTATAGAAAAGAAAAGCAAAACTGCGGGTCAGGAAGCGAATTAGAAATTTGGCTCCCCAGGAAGGACTCGAACCCAAAATTCTCCCAAGCAACTACTGCATCAGCGGCGCGTAGTATCCGTGGCGGGCTCGAACCACCAGATCCTTGCGGTTCTTTACTCTGATGTCGACCGGGTGGTACAGGCCGTCCGTTCTGAGCGGCTCTGGGCGATAGAGGACGTTATACTGATGCCGCAGCTCGTTCGCAATGTTTTCGAACGATTGAGCCAGATCCTGCGCCTTGAACGGAAAGAAGGCCAGTCCGC
>JBEKBK010000195.1:0-13975 GCA_050015435.1 Bryobacteraceae bacterium | reverse complement strand
TTTGGGGCACGAAGCTCGATGCGGGGGAGTCAACGGCTTCTAAACATTTAGACTCTCAAATGTTTTGCCTGCTGTCCAGCGTTTCTTCGGTCTGCCCGCTCTCTATCCACCTGAACTGTTACCGTCTTCATTAAAAATCACCTGGGTCGTCATATCGAAACCCGATCCGAAGATCACGATGAGCTCGCCGGGAGAGATTCCTGAAGTATAAGGCGCAAAGCTGGCCGCGTTCACGACTCCAATCGGATTGATATAAAGCTGGGACGCCGAGTAACTACTCGGAGGAGCAATGGCGGGAGCTTGCAGGGCGATGCTGATTCCCAGGTTTGGATAGATGCCGAACCCGAGACGCATGGTCCCGTCCTCGCTCAGCGCGTAATCCCGGCCCGTGGCTGTATCGGTATAGCCAACGTTGGAGCCGAACGCCAAAGTATAGGTGTCCGCGTAGGTGTTGCTAAAGGGTTGAGGCGGATAGCCGATTTGCGGGATTGGCGGGTTGAGGGGCGCCAGGATCCGTTGGTGATCCAGAATCGTTCCGGATCGCGCCGAGAAAGCTCCGTAATAGGTCTGAAGAGACCCCCCCGAACTCGAGATGATTTCGTCGATTCCACCTTGATAATAAAGGCCAGTGAAATTACCTGCGTCAAATCCTTTTACGGTGGTGCCCGTTGCGGTTTCCACGCCGACAAAGAAGTCGAACCCGGTGGGGCTTCCGCCGAAGATGAAGTTCTCTACCGGCATGCTCATGTTCGGCGCGATATAGAGGCATTCCGTTCCCGAGATCGCCTGGCCGGAGAAGCTCAGGGCACCGCTACCGCCACAGGAGGTGCTCGTCGAACTGGAACTCACCGATTCGACGACATCGGTCGCGCTGATACTGTTTCCCTGATACATCAGGATGTCCACGGAACTGCTGCTCGGAGTCATCTGAAACCCGGCGGTAACAACATTGCCGACGTAACCGGTCGGGAAATTTATATATGCCACGGAGTAGGAGTCGCCGGTGAGACCCGCAGTGTTGGTCTGCGGCGCGGCGATAAACAAATCATTGTAGCCATTCAGCGTTTCCGTCGAGCTCCCGATAAAAACGTGGCTGCTCGACACCGTACCCCAAATCGCGTCGCTGGGAGACACGGAATTACTGAGAGACAAGGGTTCGCTTGGAAGGGGAGGAAGAGGATTACTCAGAAACCCGAATCCGCTGGCTGAGATCGAATACCCGCTCGGGGATGTCATGTTCTGCGTACATACCGACCCCAGGCTGGAATCATACTCGGAGGCGTTGCTGATGGTATAGGTTCCGGTTGTGGTGCCCGTAAAGGTGATCGTTCCGTAGAGCGTTGTGGCCTCGCTCAAATTGCCGAGCAGGTCGCCGATCGAGTATCGGACGTAGCGAAAGGAATACGTTCCCTTGAGCATCGTGTTTCCGCTGGTGTCCCAGGTTGGGTTGTTCGTCGTCGCCGTGAGCGGCGTTGCGCAGGCCGTTGGCGCTGGCGTGGTCGCGGCTCCCCGGATGCATACCGCAATCCCAAGCCACGTCACAACTAATCCAAGTTTCATAGTGAGTCTCATAAAGTCTCAACTCCGTCGCGAAAAAGTCATCGGAATGTCAGTCCCAAGCGAATCTCGTAATAGTGGGTGGCCGGTGTGGGCGGATTGCTTCCCAGCACTCTCACGAACCGGAATTCGAACATCCCCCCGAGGCGGCCATAATCACGATCGTGGAACCAGTAGTTCAGGCCGCCTCCCGCGTTGACGCCATTCCCGGTGTGGTCTTGAAACAGAAGGGTATAGCCGCCCACGGCATACAAATCCACCGCGGCTCGCGGCGCATGCAGGTAGGCACTCGACGAAACCGTTCCCACAGCGTTGCCGATGACCTTCCCGCTGCCGGGGAAAATTCCGGCAACATCCAGGCCGGCGCCATAATATTTGTAAACGCGGTACTCGAGGCCCGCCCCTCCCGTCGCCGCCTCGGTGGAGCCGGGCACAGTGGTGGGAGCCGGCGAGGTGGGGAGAATCCCGAAGTTGGAGCTGGGCGGAGGCGGCGCGCTATAGATGGAGTTGTTCGGCGTGGGCGCGGCGAAGACATATCCGCGCAAATACTGAGCCGGCGCGGACTGAGCCAGCAGGACGAACCAGATCGAAATGAGAAGCAATCTCATCGAATTATCGGGCCCTCTTGGATCTCATTGACACAATTGTTCCTCTCCACTGAGTCGCATTTAGGGACGAGCCCTCCGCGGACCCGGGATTGATTCCACGATCAGCGCGGAGGCCGAAATGGTGACCCGAATACGGAAGTTCCGGTCAAAATAGACTTGAGCCGCTTGGCTGGAACGGCCGTAATCGACCGCGAAACCTCTGTCTGTGAGTTCAGGCAGCGCATGGGAAAACAGCAGGGTTGCTTCGAGATCGGTGCCGTCGTACTGGCATTGAAAATTTCTTGGGCCGCCATTAGCGGCTAGCACCTGGCAGGTTCCAGCGCTGAAACCCAGAGGTTTGGTCAAGTCCCACTTGAACGCTTGCTTTTCAGAGCTAGGTTTGCCCTCGTTCTCGAGCTCGATGAAAGGATCGTGCTCTCTAATGTGACGCTCGACGCTTTCGATTACCTCGCCCAGCGGGAAATGGTCCTGGTTACCGTCGAAATATTCCTTGATCGTGATGGTGGTAGCGATAGCCTTGGGGCACTCAAATGAAATCTTGGTGACGTTGTTAAGGTCGGGCTGCGTGACAGGCTGCGCCATCGCCTTGCCGCTGTTGTCAAAGAACTTGGTGGTGCCGTCGAACGGGACGGTCGGCGGCGACTGAGAGCCGCACCCTTTGCCCGAATCGAGAGTGAAGTTTGCGGGCGTCGGCTTCTGACCCGTTTTTGCCGCATTATATTTCTTCACAGGTGCCGTCACCTCTGAGGTGTTGCCGGAGGGCGCGCCGCCAGTTTTGGCAGCAGCTTCTTTGGGAGCCGAGCTGACCGCGTTGCTAGGAGGGTTGACGGCAATCTGGCCGAACTCCTGGGTCCGAGGCCAGTAATGATAGACAACTAAAGCCGCAACCCCGCCGATCACACAGACCGCCACGAGAGCCCACAGAGCCGTCCATAGCCAGATCGAAATGCCGACGTTGCCGCCGAGCGCAACCGCGGTCGGATGTTTGTGGTTTCCACTGCCGCCTTGACTTTCTGACATGTTCGCCACCTTTCCTCTTAAAACACTTCCACGGTAATAATCGACACAGGGGGAGAGTCCCAGAATCGGACTCTCCCCCGGTTCACCGGGTCAATGTAGCTGCGCATCGATACGCCAGACAGGCGTACTTCCGGGAGAAGCCCCTGAACCGCTTGATCGAGAAGCCCAACCAGCCGATTCGACAAAACGGTTGAGTACGCAAAATCGCACTGAATATGGTCCGGGCCGGAGACGATCCGGCAATCCCCGACATCGAAGCGAAACGGCCGCGTGAGCCGCCTCACCAGGACTCCGCCGCTTGACTCGGGGCCATCCTGGACTCGACTGTAGCCGTCAACATAATTCACCGAATGGATCATCTCGAAGAGCGGGAAACTTCCAAGCCCATGTGCGCTTTTCATCTGTGCTCGGTGTTGGCGGCACGTCCCGAGCTGAAGACGGCGACGCGACTGATACTTCAAGAAGCGGCGGTTTTCGAAAGGCTGGCGGAAGACATGCAGAATCACGTCCTAAAGCATGAGGCTGTCCGCCATAATCTCTCGACAAACGCGGAGCGCGAAGCTGCCACCGCCGGGCTGGCGCGACTGGTCGGGCGGCGAGATACCATAGCGCCGCGGAGGATCGAGTGACGCTCTATCCGAGAAACCTGGCTACGGCGTCAATCCGAAGCGGCGCAAATTTGATGTGCTTGCCGCTAATGTAAATGGGATTCGACGCCATTCGGCACATCTCGACGATTTGCCCCGGATTGCCTTTCGCCGCTTCCAGGACTTTGTTCCGAAACTCTTCTATTTCCAGTTCGCGAAGATGAAAGCGGTCCGCCGCCTCTTCGAACACTTGTAGGGCATCGGCGTGGCTGAGCGGCTGAAGGCGAATGATCGCGCGCGGGTCCCAGAACAAACGTCCGAGCGCACCGAGGGAAATTGCGTCTCTCGCGGTCGCGAGGAAAGCCATGCCTTTTGCGAAATACAGCCTTTGCACGAACCGGTATGCAGGAAAGCTTGCGCGATTGATTCCGTCGAGAATGATGGTTCTGGGCTGAGCTTCGAGTGACGTCCAGAGCAGCCCTTTCAGATGAACGCTGGTTTGATGCGATAGCCAATCCTCCAGGTCGTCCTCCGGCCGCGCGAGCCTTCGGAGACCCCAGTGGCCTGCTTGGAGGAGAGCACGAGCCAGATCGATCAGCAGTTGGTGGAGACTCGCCGAGTACTTGAGATGGATGATATCTTCGCCGTTCACAAGATCCGCGAGCACCGCACGAACCAGCGCGGTCTTGCCCGATCCGGCTGGCCCCAGAACCAGCAGTGACTCCGGTTTTCTGAGGGAGGTTCGCAGCCGCTCAAATTCGCTCGTCCGGCCAATTAAAGGAAGCGCTCGGTCCATCTGAAGCGATCCACACCCGAAAGGAGGATTTATCATTTCACGACAAGCACGCTGCAGTGAGACATTCTGGTGAGGTTATGTGAGGTTCCGCCCCATAGATGCTCGTATGCCGCCGAATGACCTGTGAAACCTACTACGAGGAGATCAAAACCACCCTGAGTGGCAAAATCGACGATGGCCCTAACTTCATGACCTGGGAGGATTGAGTACTCAAGCGGTACAGAATGGAGTGCCGCCCGGCGCTTCGCCTGGGCCGCGAGTTGTCCAAAGTAAGTATCCTCAAGCTCCTTCTCCTCATCGACCTCCATCATGGTCAACGCATAGTGGGGCAGATCCTCTTCCACACTGATCATGTGAAGGCTTGCGTGTAGGCGGGAGGCAAGTTCGACGGCCACGTCAAACGCCTTATGGGCTCCGTCGGAGCCGTCGTGGGCGACCAGAATCTTTTCAAACATTCCGCGCCCCTGCCGTCTTCTGAATTCGCATGGTATCCACGTCGGACATGGCGATCAGCCCTTTGTCCATCATTTCTTCCACAACCGGCAGCAACCGCTGAATGCTCTCCTCCGAGTCGACGATTTGAACCACGATCGGCAAATCGTGGGCGAGGATATGGGAACGATGAATCTCGGCCGTATCGCCATAGCCTTCCAGGCCCCGGAAAACCGTGGCGCCGGCAATCTTCAGGTCCAGGCATTTTTGGACGATGGCCTCGTAGAGCGGTTTGCCATGGTACCGGTCGCGCTCGGTGAAATGCAGACGAAGCAGTTTAGCTGGTTGGTAATTTTGCATCGGTAGCCTCCAATAACGAGTGAGGGTGGATGAGACGAACAACGTCCACATCCGAAACCACGATGAGCCCGTCCTGTAACATCTCCTCGACCGCCTCCGCGGCCTGACTCAATCTTGCTTCTGTCTCGACAACAGCGATCATGACTGGACGATCACGGCTGGTATGCAAGAAATTCTGCTTGTGGGTATGTCCTTTGGCACCGTATCCCAGAATGCCTCGATACACGGTCGCGCCGGCAATATCCATCATCCGAAGTCGTTTAATCACGGCGTCGTATAGGGGATCTCCATTCCACCGGTCCGCCTCACCCATAAAGATGCGCATCAGTTTGGCCTTGCCCGCTTTGCGCTCGTGAGGCTGCTTCGGTTCCGGCCGCCGCTTCTCTTTCGTGGCGATTTTGACCACAGTCGTATCCTGAACTTCAATGAGCCCATCGGAAACCATGTCGTAGAGAGTGGGAAGAAGCTCCTCCACCTTCTCCGCAGTCTCGATGAACTCGAGTCTGACGGGCAAGTGCTCGGCCAGGACCTCTATTTTGGGTGTGTGTATCACCCTGTGTGCACCGAAGCCGGACAGCGCTCGCGTTACAGTTGCGCCAGAAACGCCCTTGTGGACCAGGAAAGTGAGAAGCGACTCATAGAGCGGGGCCAAATGGTGCTGCGTGTCCTCATTGAGGTAGATCGTGACCTTCTTTGCCGTTCCCTTCGAGAGCATTCGCCCCCTCCTTTCAGCCTTGATCACCGCTTTCCGGCGATGACCGCGCCCAACCAGACTGCACTATATCCCAACAACACACTGCCCGCCGCGTTCAGCAGTCCCAGCCAGCGGCCGCCATCCCGCACCAGGCCGAGAGTTTCCCACTCAAAGCTCGAAAATGTCGTGTATCCGCCCAGAAAACCGACGACCAACAGCAACCGCCAGTTCGGGTGCGGATTCAGACGCTCCGTCAACATCGTCATGATGAATCCGATCAGAAACGAGCCGGTGATATTGATAAAGACCGTGCCGAGCGGAAATCGTCCACCGACCCGATTCATGATGGCGATCCCGACCAGATATCGCGTTAATGAACCAGTCGCTCCTCCCAGCATGACCATAAGATAACGATCCAATATTGATCCTCCTCATAGGCCCGCACAGGGCCGGCGCGGCCCGCAAGTCTTGGAGAGACTCTCCATCTTCCGGCGCGCCAGGCTCCGTTGTGCGGGCGAGTTCCATAGAAGAATTAACCCTCCGCCCGTTCGGCCGGCTGGATCTCCGTTCCCACGCTTGCAGTCACTGTCGTCTTGGACATGGCGACCGGCAATAAATGTCTTGGCAGGAAGTAGGCATTCGCGATCGCCGTGGGAACAACTGCGCTTGCGATGACCGTAGCCACCAGATGCGAGTACTGCGTCTGATTGATGATCTGATGATTGAGTCCGAAAAGGGCTGAGATGGTCCCGAACGTCAATCCGGTTGACATCATCAACGCGTAGTACATGCCTTGATGCCCCAGGTAGTTGAAGGCCCTGACGGTCGGCACCAGCGGCACCATTTTGCTCAACATTTTGGCTGCGAGCAAAGCGACGAAAACCAAAGGTGCGGCGATGAGAGCCGGAACCGACACCAGCGATCCAGCCCGGATGAAGTAGAACGGCGTCAGAAACCCGAACGTCAGCGTGCGTAGCCGGCGGATCAGTACGTGGTCCTTGCCGACGGTCCCGGCGAGCACCATGCCGATGATGTAGGCGGGCAAGACCGCCTCGCTCCCCGCCCAAGCCGCCAGGCCCCCCATCGCGAATAGCGCAAACAGGATGTACTTCGCTTCCAGTTCGGATACTCGTCCACCAAAACGCTCGAAAAACCACGGTGTCAGAAATGGCAAGATCGCGAACACGACAACGCTTACCAGCACGAAGATCAGTGTCTTGATTGTGAACGGCGAAAAAATCAGTCCAAGAGCTATTACGGTTCCAAGATCGTTCACGAAACATGCCGCCAGGATACCCTTTCCGAAATCGGTACGGTTCAAACCAAGCTCCAGCATCACCGAATAGACGACCGCAACGGATGTTGTGGAGAGTGCGACGCCTGCCAGCCAACTGGACATGATCGTCCAACCGAGCACGAAGTGAGCAACGGCCGTAGCTCCCAGGAATGGAGCGAAGAATCCGACCAGCCCAACGACGAACGCTTCCTTCCATTTGGTCCGGAAGATTCCCGGGTCCAGTTCCGCACCGGCCAGAAACGTCAGGACGATCGCGCCCGTTCCGGCAAGGAATGCAATCCACTCGGACTTCGCGCCCAGCGCTTCTGTTCCCACCAGGGCGCCGATGATTAATTGCGCGACCGTCCCGACCACGATCTCAGAGAGCGCGGTCGAGATTCGAAACCAAATTGAAAGCAGCGTCGCCACCAGAGCCAACACCAGCCAAAGCGCTGCCACAAGCCAGACCTGTTCCATCCGCTTGCTCTCCTTCTTTCAATTCTTTTTGGGAAACCGCTGGGGGGGGCAAACAAAAGCTCCCACCACGGTTTCCCGTTGTAGGAGTCATCGTCCGCATAGCGCGGCATTAAGCGAACTCCACCGCTACACCAACAGCATACAGGACGTACCATGACCTCGGCAATCCCAATCGTAAGACAGCCCACGAACAGATGCGAACCCCAAGATGCGCCGGTCGCGCCCCTGCGCCGTTTGCGGCTGTTACTTAGTAGCAACCTGGCCCAGAGTTCCGGCCCGTGAAAATGTCTGTCTTCCTGCGAATCTTGCGCCCGCCCCCAACTCCGGTTCGATCCTTAGCAGTTGGTTGTATTTGGCGATGCGGTCAGTCCGGCTCGCAGAGCCAGTCTTGATTTGGCCGGTTCCTGTGCCGACGACAAAATCGGCAATGAATGGATCTTCCGTTTCCCCGGAACGGTGGGAAACGACCGAGGTGTAATTGGCAGCGGAAGCCATGTGAATCGCTTCGAGAGTCTCGGTTACCGTTCCGATCTGATTGAGCTTGATCAGAATCGAGTTCGCGATACCTTCGCGAATGCCTCTGGACAGGAGCGCCGTGTTCGTAACGAAATTGTCGTCGCCAATCAGTTGGATCTTATCGCCCAGTTTCTGAGTGAGAATACGCCAGCCGGCCCAATCGTTTTCAGCCATCCCATCTTCGAGCGACACGATCGGATACTGTCCGACCCAGTTTGCCCAGTAATCGGCCATCTGTTCGGGTGTTCTCTCGCTGCGATCCGATTTACGAAACACGTACTTGCCTTTCTGCGAGTCGTAGAATTCGCTGGCGGCTGGATCCACTGCCAGCCCCACGTCTTGCCCAGGAGCATAACCGGCTTTGGTGATCGCATCGAGTATGAGGTCCAGCGCTTCCTCGTTCGACTTGAGATTCGGCGCGAAGCCTCCTTCATCACCCACCGCAGTGGAATAACCGCGGGCTTTCAAAACTGCTTTGAGCGAATGGAACACTTCGACTCCCATTCGAATCGCCTCAGAAAAACGGTCTGCTCCGAACGGCACGATCAGAAACTCTTGTACGTCGACCGAATTGTCCGCGTGGACGCCACCGTTGAGGATATTCATGAGCGGCACGGGCAGCAGCGAGGCCGAGATACCGCCGATGTAGCGATAGAGCGGGACGCCCTGCGACTCTGCAGCGGCCCGAGCGGCTGCCATCGAAACCGCCAGAATGGCATTGGCGCCCAGCCGTCCTTTGTTGGGTGTTCCGTCCAGTACGATCATCCGACGGTCCAGCGCTGTTTGATCGGCCGCATCAAGTCCTCTGACTGTCGCGGCGATCTCGCCGCAGATATTTTCTACGGCTTTGAGCGTTCCTTTGCCGAGATACCGCGACTTGTCGCCGTCGCGGAGTTCCACAGCTTCCAGTGTGCCGGTGGAGGCGCCGGATGGGACCGCCGCCCGCCCGTGACTTCCGTCTTCGAGCCATACATCGGCCTCGACTGTCGGATTCCCGCGAGAATCGAGAATCTCTCTTCCGATCACCTTTGTAATTTCACTCATGATGGTATGCTTCCTTTCAGTTCAGTCGTTTCTCGAGCGGTAGCGATCCGATCGAGGTCATGCTTGATCGCAGGCACGTTGTCGCTGCTGGCAGTTTCGATGAGTCTTTCCACCGTTCCGATCAGCTCATCGAGACGGCGCTCGGCTTCCTTCCCGATACTCAACAACGCGACATTGATGCCTTCCTCCCATTGCGACGCGAGGCGGGAAATGTTCGTGTAAACAAGGTCAGGAATCTTTTTGGTAAAGTGCCGTCTCACCAGAGGTTTGATCAACATCACTGGCATGACCGGCGAGAGTAGCTCCCAATTGCGGTCGAAGATCCGGCCCACCCGGATGTCAGGCGTCCGCGGTTCTTGGATCTCAATCTCGACTTCGGTGGTCCGTAGAGGGATACCAAAGGCTCGCTGGGAGCTCTCCGACAGCCGGTCGCGAAATTCCTGGAGGTAGCGCAAAACCTGTCTTCTCGTCTTTTGAAGTGGCTCAATGAGCCGTAAGCTCTCAGCCAGCGAGACTCGGGTCAACTCGCCCGATAACGAACGTTCCAGCCAGTCTTGAAAGGAGCTGAGTAGAACGGCCAGACTCTTGGTCCAGAGGGGAAACTCAGAGGCGAAATTCGCAAGCAGCTGGCGTTCAAGCTCCCGTTGGTGGGGTTCGAGCACAGCCGCGGCATTGGCGCGCGTGCCGCCGGCCGCGTGCCGCACGATCAGACGCAACTCGCTCTTCACGTCAGCCATCACTTCCTTCTCCCCGATCACTTGCCTCTTCACTGCTTCGCGCTCTGAATCCAGCAGCTGTGCTGATTTGAGATTCAGCATTACGTAGTCGGAGCATTCTCTGAGCAGGGTGTCGGTCTTGCGCGACAGCATTGCGTCGCGGCGTTCGCCGAACTCGTCCAGGGTGCGTTTGATGAGCTTCTGCTCCAGCTGGCCGCGCAGTTCCTCGTATCCAGGACGAACGGAGTACGGCAATATTTCCGGCGAGCGGCCAAAGCTCTTGGCTAGTTGGCTTCTGATGAAATCGAGCACCTCCGAGCGCTCTTCCGCGCCAAGCAGATCCACTTTAGTCAGCAGGATCGACACGTTCGGCGTGTATCGATACAGATTCTTCAACAGCTCGATGTCTTGCTGAGAGAGCGGCGGATCTACGCTAACGGCAACCAATGCCAAGCCCACATTGGGAAGCCAGCTCAGCGACGCTTCCGTGTTGTGAGCGAGTACGCTTTCCAGACCGGGTGTATCTACGAATATCAATCCCGGAAACCGGGCAAGACTCGGTAACTCCACCCGGATGGTTGCCACGCGCTTGTGATTCTCGGCATTTTCACGCTCAGAGACGTAGCTCGCGACCTCATTCAGAGATACTTGTTCTAGGCGTCCTTCAAGGAACCGCACTTCGGCTCTTTCGGTGGGGCCGAATCGAATTTCAGTGACCACCGTGGTTACCGGGACCACTCCGACAGGCAATAGCGATCGGCCGAGGAAATGATTGAGGAAGCTGCTCTTGCCGGCTTTGAATCGCCCCACGATCGCGATCGTGATCTCATCCTGCGAAAGCGCGGACCGGCATGAGGCAAGGAGCGCGTCGGTCGAGGATAACCCGTAACGCTCGGCGACTTCTGACGCGAGATCAAGTGCGCACTGAAGCTGCGGACCGACGGATGTGGCGTTTGAATTGGTCGAGAACAAGCCGAGCCTCTACATTTCGTAGGAGCCATCGTTCCCGAGAATCACGCGGGACGGTTAATGGTAGAGCTCCATCACCCAAACATCATCGACACTCGCATTGTAGCAACGACCTACTGTTCACCGAAGACCAGGCGTAGGCCGAGCTAAATCTCGGCGTCTTGCCGCATCCGGCAGACCGCCGTGCCGGAGGACATCTGCCAAGCTTATCTTGATTGCGGCCGGTATCGGAAGCACGTCGATCTTGCGGATGGTCTCCTCGAAGGGATACTCGAATGACCGAAGCTCGATCATTCCATCGTCCCAGACAGCGTAACAAGCGGCCGGCGTCCCGGTTTTCGGCTGGCCCAGGCTCCCTGGATTGACCACCCGCCGCTCGCCGAATTGGCGATGGAGCGGCAGATGCGTGTGTCCAACGAGCAGGAAATCTGAGTTTGCGAGATCCAGCTCGCTCTCCCATCGTGGTGAGTCCGGCAAACAGTACGCAAACAGCGGATCTGAAGGAACGGCGTGGCACATTGAAACCTTCCTTCCACCAACCTCGCGGTCGACTCTGAGAGGCAGATCGCGCAGGAATTGCCTTTGAGACTCTGAAAGAACCGAGCTTGTGTACTGCTGCATCGCCTGCGCCATTGCTCGGAATGGCGGCGAGCAGCGCCGATCTTCATCGAACCCGACTGCGTGATCGTGATTGCCTCGGATGACGACGGAAGCGTTTGCTTCCACGAAATCGATGACTTCGGCCGGATTGGGTCCGTAGTTCACGAGATCGCCGAGCACCCAGAGTTCGTCGAATTTCTCCGGCAGCGACGAGAGCGCCTCCAGATTGCCGTGTAGGTCGGAGATGATGACGATTTTCACTAAACGCGAGCCTTCGTCCCGGGTAACCTAGCTTGAAAAAGGAGCAATTCTTTCTTGCTCAGGCGTCAAGGGCCGCGCGGAGGTTGCCAGAGAACCCAGATGGCTGCATACCGGCCATCTGGGCTTAGCCCCCGGCATGGAAGTTGCCTTCCCTCGTTTTGTAGAGTCTCGCTTGCCGGAGGCGGCGGTGTCAAGCGGCGCGATTTGCCGTCTGAGTAGCTCGACTCAGCTGCTTACACCATTGAAATGGGCGATCGCTTTCCCATAGGATTCTGCGGCGTATCGATCCGCGAGTGCGTCGCGTTCCTTGCAAGCCATGCTGAGATTCTAGGGATCGACAATGATCGAAGTAAACTGCTCGATCGAGTGATTTTGGAACGCATCAAAAAAGCGACCGGCACGTCAAAATCTTGAGATTCACATAATCGCCGCGATCGTCTCCGCGATCATGGTGGTCGAACCGGATGATCAGACGTGGGAGGTCTACTGCTTGAAGCGCATCTCATTGCGCGGGCGCTTTCCTCGCCGTTCGGAAATCACATGTTTTCCGAACGGCAAATGTGCGTTGCCTACGTGGCTGTGTTTGCAAAGTTGGCGGCGCCAGCTTTGAGAGCCGCTTTCCGAACAGCCGACCCCGTTGCGTGGGCAAATCGTTTCTTTCGGCCTTACGTTTGGACTTCGAACGGCTGAGAACTCGATAAGATGACAAACGCGCGGACCATCCTGCCCGGCGATTGCCCGCGCGCGACTTGAACCCTTGGGCTCACTTGATCAATGCTGTGTGACATGAACGCTATCGGCTACGTTCGAGTTATCCACAGACAGGCAGGCAGAGCAGGGCGTCTCGCTCGAAGCGCAAGAAACCAAGATCCGCGCCATGGCCACAGTTCAAGGCGCAGAACAAGGTGGCGCTGATCTCGGTCGCCGAATCGCTGGACACTGGCTCGGCGGCGGGACGGCTGGTAATCACCATCATGGGGGCGGTGAGTCAGTGGGAGCGCGAAGCGATCGGCGACCGGACCCGCGATGCACTGCGCCACAAGCGCGGGAAGGGTGAACGTGTTGGCAACATCGCGTTTGGATACCGATTATCAACGGATGGTCTGCATCTGGAGCAAGATCCGGCCGAACAGGCTGCGTTGGGGAGATCCAGCGGCTGCGCTCCGCCGGCCGTGGCTTCCGCGCCATTGCGGGTGCGCTCAACCGAAGCGGTCACCGCACGCGGCGGTGTCTGTGGTCCGGGTTGTCAAGCTGGATGCTGCGAGACAGCGATCCATAGGCTGACGCCTCCAATAATGCGTAGTTATCACTGGGGCGATACACTAGCGTAACGGCCCGTACACTACAGCGCAATGCCAACACGCCGTGATATCCTCACCGGAGCGATCGCCGCAGCTTTCCAGTGCGGACGCGTGGGTTTTGCAAAACCGTCACAGCCCACCACTGCGGTGAACTTCCCCATTCCCGCGCACGCCTGTGACTGTCACACCCACATTATCGGGGACCCGGAGAAATTTCCGTTTTGGTCGGGGCGCGTGTACACCCCGGAGACCGCCCTGCCCGAGGAAATGGCGGCACTTCATCGCGCTCTGCATGTGGAGCGCGTCGTGATCGTGACGCCGAGCTTCTACGGAACCGATAATTCTGCGACTCTTAACGGCATGAAAGCGCGCGGTAGGGTGGCCCGCGGTATCGCGGTGATCGACAAGCATACCTCCGACGGCGATCTCGACTCCATGGACCGTGCAGGCATTCGCGGTATTCGAATCAACGTCGCCACCGCCGGTATTAGCGACCCGAGCGCGGTCCGTCAGATGTTCTCGACTGCCGTCGATCGTTTGAAGGGCCGTCGCTGGCACATTCAAATCAACACAACTCTCCCCGTGATCGCGGGCATCAAGGGTTCGCTACAGAGTTCGCCCGTGCCCGTGGTGTTCGATCACTTTGGCGGTGCCCGTGCGAATCTTGGTCTGGCCAAGCCTGGTTTTGCAGATCTCATCGAGCTTGTGCGGATCGGCAAGTGCTACGTGAAGATATCCGGCGCTTATCGTTCATCGACACA
>JBEKBK010000194.1:0-14009 GCA_050015435.1 Bryobacteraceae bacterium | reverse complement strand
AGACCGGCTCGTGCGCAACGCCCATCGTATTGAGATGCACGGCGATTCGATGCGCAAAGCGGAAACCTCTTCTTGAGGCGCAACCTTCTCCTGTTGGGCGTCAATGCACTGCGAGTAGTCGTTCCTGGCGTCTCCTAACGCTTACCAAGTACGCTGAAACCAAGCCCTTCCCGGCTACTCACCGCTACTCGACTAAGCGACGATCCTAGCGGTTTGGCGCGGCACCTGACAGATGCAGCGTCTTTCCCCCGTCTAGCCGTCTGCAACCGCTCCTAGCCGATGCCTACCCCTTCGAAACGCTTGCCCACAGGGTTGACGTGTCGTTGAAACCAACAAAATCGACAGTGTCCTGCAAGGGTCTCTGATCCGATAGAGTTCTCAAGCATGCTTGATCGAGAGTGAACGCGCGGAAATTTTTTTCCACAATATCCCGGCTGGAAACTTCCAGGGCACCAAGGACTTAGCCCCGATTCCGCGTAAAGAAAACACATTTGCCGTCCGATGGATAAGAGGAATTGATTTCCCAACGAATCGGTTTCACGCGCGTGAAACCGACCCGACCAGGAGGGCACAAACACGATGGGTTCCCCCGCAACGGTTTTCGATGGCTCTGCTGTAGAAGTCATCCCACCCGACAAGACGTTCGACAACTTCGTAGAAAAAATCAAGAAAGCCTATACCGATCAGTGTCAAGTCGGCGGCAAGGCAATCGAAGCAATCGTCCGCGTAGGAAAACTTTGCATAGAAGCAAGAGCCTACCTCAGCAAGCTCGACAACCAAGGACTGTATCAGCACGAGCTGGAGAAACGGACTGGGCTGTCCACGCGCACCATTGCTGATTTTGGCACCCTTTAAAAAAGGAACCGAAAGGTATCTTCTAAAATGAATCAGCAGGGATCATTCCGCGATCATGTTGGGTTCCAATCCGAGCGTGGACGCACGAGCGCGGGCGATGATCCGGCCGTGGGAATTATTAGCGCTCGGGACCAACCGGGCGCTCCGGCCGCTACGTTGAACGTGTTCTGGCCGTTCGGAAATCACATGTTTTCCGAACGCTAAATGGTTGCCAGGTAAGGGGTTGTTTTTGCGCTATTCCTGGAGCTAGACCTTGGGAGGGTTTTCCGAACAGGGTCGGCAGGCGTCGATCACGGTGGACATAGGCAGATTTAGCGTTTGCGCGACGTTTCGCCAACTCTTCCCCTCAGCCCGCAGTCTGACAGCCTCGTCCCGCCGAAAAACGCGCTGTGGACGCCCCAGGCGCGTTCCCTTGGCCTTTGCTGCGCGTACCCCGGCGCACACCCGCTCCCGGATGATGCCCCGCTCCATCTCAGCGAACGCCGCGAACAGGTGCAGGAGGAACTTGGACATCGGGCTATCCGCCCCCGTGTCAATTGATTCCGTTGGACTTAGGAAGCGGATGCCAAGGGACACCAGCTCCTGGATGGAGCGGACGCAATGCGCCACACTACGCCCCCAGCGGTCCAGCTTCCAGACCAACACGGCTTCGAACTTACGCAGCCGCGCGTCGCGCAAGAGTTGGTCCAGGCGTGGGCGGCTGGAGGCAGCCCCGCTGAAACCCGTATCTACATACTCTGAAAAGACTTGGAAGCCGCGCTTCGCGACGTACTGGCGCAGTTCGTGAAGCTGCATCTCACAGCTTTGGTCGGAAGTACTGACTCTGGCGTATATGGCGACGATCATGGCCTGTAACTCCATGAACGCTCTTAAGTTAGGACGAAGTCAACGCTCAATCGGACGGCTTTGATTCTTTTTGATTAACCATTGAAAAACGGTTGATTAACTGACCTCTAGCACATCGGAATGTGCGTTTTGGACTGATTTTGCTTGATTTACGGCCACTGGCCCAAAACGGCGGAACTTACCTGGAACCCTGGGCGCGCCGCAAAATCACATGTGGTCCGCGTGCAATACTGGCGCCGATTCCCCCGGCAGCCTTTTACCGACTACGTTTGCTTCCGTTTCTACTCTTGGCTCCGCCGCTCGCACTCCGTGAGCGTGCTGAAGAACGACTGTTACTGGAACTGCTCGCCTTACTGGGAACCGGACCTGCAACAGCACCGTTCTTGCCCGTCGTACCCGGAGCCGCTCGATTGTACGAATGGACAACAGTCCCGTCCTTCCTCGTGTACTGACGGACATGGATTGTTTTTTGAGTGTCGTCCGAGGCCGGTTGGGAACTCTGAGCCAACAGCGAAACAGTCGAGAGCAGGATGGCAATCAATACGCGCATCGAAACCCCTTTCATCCCGCCCCGGTTTAAGCCGGGCGGGCTTCCTCTTGTTTCTCCTGGCCATCGGCCTGAACGGCATCGGTCAGGTTAGCCAGGTTGCTTCTGAAATCACGGCGTTGCTCGCGCGCGAGCTGATCTAACAGCCTCTCGATGCGTTCGAGTCGCTCCGTTAGAGCTGTGAACTCACCGCTCGGAGTCTGCTGAACGAAATAGCTGGTGATGGACGCCGCCAACGTGGACATGAGTCCGATACCCACGAGCATCAAGACGACGGCTATGAGTCGGCCGGGCAGCGTGCTCGGAGAGATGTCGCCATAACCGACAGTAGTAAGCGTGACGATGGCCCACCAGATGCCGTCGCCGTATCCGCCCTTCACGGTTTGCGGCTCAAGGATGGACACGCACCCTCCGCCCACGAGCACCAGCAATGTTGTAATTGCCAGTATGTAGATCACACCGCGGCGCCCCAAGATTTCTTTGATCGCCGCAAGTCCGCGAGCAGTCACCCCGGTCAGTCGCAGCAATCGCAACAACCGGGCCAAACGCGCCAGGCGCACTAGCGCCAGCAAGTTGGGGAGTAGAGGGAACGAGACCACAACGACGACGAAATCCACAATGGTGGAAAGCTGGAAGAGCGCGACGTGCCGCCGTGGCCACACGATCGCGAGAAAGTCTGCTGCAAAGATGCTCCATACGACCCAGTCCATCACCTCCAAGGCGGGTGACGCTGTGCTGTGCTCCTGCAGCACCGTGAGCGGTATCGTCGCCAGGGCGCCCAGAACAACCGCTAGATCAAGTGCTGTTTGGAGACGACCGCGCACGCTCATGCCGGTTCCCCTGTCTCTACGGCGTATCTACCATCCACGGGCGTCTCGGAGGTCAGCGGTTTGGTTCCAAGCGCTCCCAGAATGACAGCGGAGTCCAAGGTCGCGCGAAGTCGAGACTGGGATTTCATTGGATTTACGCCCGAGGCCGCCGGATCACTCGCTTACCGAGAGCCTCCATGCGTGGAACGCGTTAAGGCCGCTGTCGGTCGGAGCCAAGGCGTTCCCAAGACGAATGCTTCGGGACTAATTGGGAGCAACATAGATGTTTACGCCAGAAGGCGATTGAACTGCACCGAATGAGGCGAGCACCTGTACGTCACCCATTGGGATCGAATTGGGAAGTTGAATGGCGACCTGATACAGTCCCGCACTTCCCGGGCTCAGCGCCACGCCGAGGAGCGAAGCCTCGATACCTCCGACAGTGATGATCGGTAGGGTGGTCGCGACCATCGTGCCGGTCACCTGTTTTCCAGCGGGTTCGTCGGGAGACGTTGGTCCAAAGCCTGTGCCCCAAAGGATAATCACATCGCCTGGCTTCGCTGCGACCGCGCCAGGAACTGAATTTGGATTTGCGATCAAAGCATAGTCCGGGAAGCGGGTTGTCACCGCGTAATTGGTGCCGCCGATTTGAAAGAAGGCAGGCGCGAATGGCTCGAGTTGCGCGATCGCTGAGCCACTCGTCAGTCCGTTATTGTTGACCACGACTGCGACGGGACCCTGCGTGTTATCGGAAGGAGCTTGAACATTGATCAGATTCGGACTGATGTAGTACACAAATGCTTGTTTCCCGTTGATCGTGACACTGACTCCATCGAGCGAGGTCGGCAAGTTGCCGTTTACGATTTCGTCCGAGCGCCAGGTACGACCTGGGCTGGTGTTGGCGAGGTTCGATCCCAGGATAGTCACCCACGACCCTGGTTCGATTCCCGATTGGAAGCTGGCCGAATTGACAACGCCGTTGGGAGAGATCGTCGGCGGATTGACTACCGTGCAAGGATTGCCCGGAGAACTGGAGTTTCGAGGATTGGGGGTTCCCGTTATAAAGTCGTTGCGATTATTGTTCGTGTCTGTACAACCGCCCGACTTGCGAATCAGGGCGGTCAGGTTGTCTAGCCCACTTGCCGGCTGCCCTTCTTCCGTGTCCGCATTGCCGTATCCGACAAAATCCACAATTCCAGAACTGGTCGGAGCGGCGCCGCTGAGGGTGATCGAATTGCTGACCAAAGCAATCTTGTCCGATGTCGCGCTGATTCCGATGCCCCCAGCCGCATCGGGCGTTGGCAGGGAAAGAGTACCGCCGCTGCCTTGTTCCTCAGCGACCAGGTAATATCGCCCTGGCTGGATCGTTCCGCTGAGCAAAGTTCTATCCCAAGAGGAGCCAGTAGCGGCAGCATGCTGAACCGTCCAGCCGTTCACGCTTACCGGGACACTACCGCGATTGAACAACTCAATGAAATCGTTTTTCAGGGTTGCGCCTTGATTGCCGCCACCGCCATAGATTTGACTGATAACCAGGTTCGAGGAGCCAGGCTGAGCTTTAGCGACGAAGGCCAGGCAGCAGATTACCGCGGCAAGTCGAAGCAGAGACCGAACAGGATGGCTACATTGGGGATGCAACCCGTGACTCGCGAGCCCAAGAAAGCAAGCCGAGAATATTGTTTTGATGGCGGTCATCTTCGTCCTCCGGGCTCGGGTTCCTTTAACTCCAGATTTGTCGGACTATCTTTGAATCATCAGCGAACGACATTCAAGTCCACCCCACTCAAGGAATCTGGACAGTGGCGTTTGCGATGCCATAAGGTTGAGAAGTCTCCGCTTCGTTTAGAACAGTGCCATTCACCCGAATTGCCACGTGGACCGAACCGCTCCTGCCGTCGTCCAGAATCTGGATTCTCCCGTCTAAAGCCATAGGTTCTGGTCGTGTCACGCGCGTTTTTTGGGCCATCAGACCCACAATCCACCCCTCCTTTGGATAAAAGACCTTACTGAATGGGACGGGGACAAGCTCTTGCTCGATGTCGCCAGTCTCGGACGTGAGCGCGAGAAAGGCGTACTTGACGGAGCCCTCCACCTGAAATTCTGTGTACTGCGGCGCACCCCCCAAGGGCATTGTGCTCGCAAGGGTGACAACGCCATAGGGAGCATCGGTGCGCTGCCTCTTGAGCGTCGTGCCGTTTTTAGAAAGCTCGACTTCGAGGAAATGTTCTGCATTCTTCGAAGGGGATTCTCGGTCGAGCGTCCTCTTGCCGTCCGCATCAAGGCGGATCTCGACTTCCCCGCCTGGCGACTGGTTTTGGACGTTTAGATGTACGGTGGCTCCCACCACTCTGAACTCCGCCGGCACGTTGCCCTCGATCTTATTGCTCTTCGATCCACCGGTGGCGGCTGTCACAAGATAGCTTCCACTGAACGCAACTCCGCGACCTCCGTGTACGGCAATGACGAAGATCGCCTCACCGGAGTGGATCACGGTTTGGCCCGAAACAAACAGCGTCGCGATCTCGAAAAGGACAAAGAAAATTGTAGATCTTCGCATTTCAATTGTCCGAATCTTCTTCGCTAGTGGTCATCGCACCAGGCTTTATGTGCGATCTATCGGCTGCGCGATTCACTGGCTGTAGTGGCGAAGGCCCCGAAGCTTCCAGACTCTACGTAGGTGAAAGACCTATTAGTACTGCTCGGCAAGCGTGTCCACGAGCTGCGTGTGGCCAAGAAGTGGTCACAAGAAGAGTTCGCCCACGTCAGCGGACTGCATCGGACCTACATCGGCCAGATCGAACGAGGCGAAAAGAACATTAGCTTCGGGAATCTGCTGAAAGTCTCGGGAGTGCTCGGCGTGACGATGTCCGAAATGCTGTTAGGCCTGGAGGATGGCACGTGGCCTGACCGAGAGCCCGCCAGCAAGGCTTCCGAGTCGAAGAGCACGACGCCTTCGCGCCCCCTATTCGAGATCCACAGGCTGGTCAAGAGTTTGAAGCAACAGCGAGCAGCGATGGATCATACGGTGGAGTTGCTGGAACAATTTGCGATCGAAGGTGGTCGCGCTCGGCCAACGCGGCCGCGTGCTGGGTCGGGCAAGAGTCGAACGCCACGGAAGTAGGAGTCTCAATACCCTGGCGGTGGGCGTTACTTGCGGCGCTCTGCGCGCTTGGTCGCCTCCCTTTTTCGCGGGGACCTTCCTCTGAATCGTTCAGCCTCGATCAGAATGTCGCCGGGATCTCCAAGCGTTTTTTCCCGTGCGCCACGCAAACGGCCGAATCGCGCCCAATCACTCTCTTCACGGTCGCGCAGGATCTCAAGAATCTCGAGTGTCGCCCAGGCGCGCGTCTCCTGGACCGCCAATTGACAGGATTTCAAGAACTGGTGTCTGCGAAACAACTCGAACCGCTGGAGTCGTTCGAGCTCCTGGAGAACCTGATCGAAACTTCGATTGACTTCGTACAGCGCTTCATAAAGCTTTCCGGGAGCGTCTTTCGTGGGGATGTTCTTAGTCCGCATGTTGGCCAGCACATATATGAACGCTCCCCCTCGCGGATAAGTCAACACGTCCGTCTAGCTGTCTTCGTTCAATACGGACTGATCTCAATAATATCGGGCAAGTAAAGAGGTTGATGCGCGGGAAGCATGTGGCAGCGCAGTAACGCCTGAGTCATCGCATCGACCTGATCGTCGTGGGCGCCATTGGGAAACGCGGCGCACTCCTCGATCAGGTCGTTCACCCACGGTGCGTAGTCGGGGTGCGGCAAATAGACGTTGCCGGCTTCGACGAGCGGGCTGATCGCTTGTGCTCTGGCTACCTTGCCGCCCTCTGGGTTCACTGGCAAGATCCCTGGAATCTCGTTAGACAGCATCTGGATGACCGCAGAACCGTTGGCCTTATCTTCGATCAAGATTGCCATAGTTCCGGGCCACTTCTCCGTGAGCTCGCGAACAGCTTTCACGGTGGACGGGCAGTCGATTCGGCCGCGAACTTGGTCACCCAGCAGGAACCGGGCACCTACGCGAGCCCACATCTGTCCCACGACGTAATCGGAGGTGTCCATATCTTTGAACGAACAGTCCCAGGATTGAAATTGTTCATCCACGTGATGGGGCGACTCGACGGCGTTAATCGAAATGGTCGAGCCATCTGGCATCCTGACGATGACGGCCGGCAAGTTCATCCCTCGCGGCTGCCAATATCGGAACCAGTGGCGCTTGAAAATGCCGCCGCCCGCGGGCGACGGCCGCTGTTGAAGCTGCCCAGCCGCAGCGTAGCTGCCCAGACTAACCTTGAGCTCAGCAATTTCCGTTGGACCGAACCGTTCGGGCCACAACAACTCCCCCGGCTGCGTGCGCGGATCGGAGAATCCGATTGAGGTCACCCGCGACGGGCCTTCGTATTCGGCTGGCAGGCAAAGATGTTCAAAGTTTCCCTTCTCAAGTAGGTGCCCGCTCAGGTCCCTTTGATGGCAGCGCTGCATAATAACCACCATCGCACTGGTCTTCGGATCGTTCACACGGGTTGACATCGCCACGTCCCACCACTCGGTCGCCGCCTTGCGGACCGTATCAGAGTGGACCTCGTCAACCTTGTGCGGGTCGTCACACACAATCCGATCGCCGCCTTCACCCGTCACCGTACCCCCGACCGAGGTCGATAGCCGATAGCCCGACCGATTGTTGTCGAACCTCATCTTGGCGTTCTGATCCCCGGTTAGCGAAAAAATATGGCCCCACCGAGACCGATACCACGGCGATTCAATCAGGCGCCGGCACTGGACCGAGTCGCGAATGCTCAACGAGGCAGCGTAGCTGCTGTACAGCCACCGCCGCTCCGGATGCTGAATCCACTCCCAAGCTGGCCAGAAGACCGACACCAGCAGGCTCTTCATGTGCCGAGGGGGCACATTGATCAGGAGATTGCGGATCTGGCCGCGAGTTACGGCTTCGAGATGGTCCGTGATCGCGTCGATGTGCCAGCCTGGAACGAACGGCGTGAAGGGTTCGACCACTTGCCAGGCCTGCTTCACAAACTCCCGGAGGCTGCGCGTAGCGTACTCGCGTTCAACCTTTGCGCGGATGTCCGGTTTTTCCAACCAGGATTGCAAGTTGCTTGATCTCGTCATCGCTAAGCTCTCCTAATTCCGGGGCGGGACCGATCACGATCGGCCCTCCGTCGGGACCGCTGTGCTCGTTGGCGAAATAATCCTTGTAGCCCAACATGTTCTTGGCGAGGAAAATCGCGGCGGCGACATTGCCTTTCGCGCCCTGAGAGAACAGCATCCGGCGGACAGAGACCCTCCCCTTGGCCTTGGCACTGTCCATGGCTTCGGCGAACTTCTTAATCTTTCGCCGTCTCTCAAGGGTCTTAACGCTGATGCCCAGGAACGCCGCAACCTCCCTATCGGTGCATTGCAGTCCGTAGAGCTTTTCGAGTTCAGCAAGATCGATCTTCGTCCTAGGGCGCGCCATTGTTCACCTCGCTTCCAAAAGAATCCGCAGCTCGGCACTCCAGTCCGATAAAGCCATACACAGCCCCGGCACATCGGGGTGTCCGGCGATGATCAGCGCTTCGATTTCCGCAATCTCCCGGCGGCAACGTGCGATTCATACTGCGATCCCTACTCTCTCGGTTTGCACCCGGTCGAACGTCCGGCCGTCCGAATCGAGCGACGCCTACTTCCCGGTGAGCTTTTCCCAGCGCATAACCACTTGATCAACAAAACGAGGCTCGATTTCGATGCCGCAGCAGATCCTGCCAACCGACTCAGCGGCCGCGAGCGTTGTACCGGAACCCAAGAACGGCTCCCACACCACCTCGCCGCGTTTGGTGTGATTCAGGATGGGCCGTCTCATGAGTTCGATCGGCTTCTGAGTCGGATGGTCCAGTTTTTCCTCCGTAGATCCGCCCATGATCATCTTGGGAGAGGCGGCGTCCCAAATTGTGCTTTGATCGCGGCTGCCAAGCCAGTGCGCGGTCTTGCCGCGTTTCACCGCGTACCAACACGGCTCATGCTTCCAGTGGTAGGCCTGCCGAGACATCGCTGCGGCGGTCTTATTCCAGATGATCTGCTGGCGAACCTGGAAGCCGATGCGTTCGAGCCCCACCGCTACCTCAATCAAGTGACTGGTCGCATGCCAGACGTAAACTACATCGAGGGTGGGAACTAAAGCAAAAGCGTCGGACCAGTCTGCTTTCGTATCGCCCGAAATCGTGGTTGTGGTGTGACCCTCGATCCGCTGCTTCATATACGACTTCGCGGCAGATCCGAGCTCGTTGTGGCCTGCGCGGTCGCGCCACTCCATGTCCAGCTCGACTCCGTAGGGCGGGTCCGTGACCATGAGAAACGGTTTGTATGACCCGAGCGCTCTTGCGACCGCTTCGGCCTTTGTTGTGTCTCCGCACAATACTCGGTGCTGGCCGCATAGCCACAGATCCCCCAGACGCGAGGTTGGAACTTCCGGGACCGGTGGGACCTCGTCTTCGGCCGAGTCCGGCGTGAGCGTAAACGCATCGATCTCTCGCGGATCGAAACCGGTTAGGTTCAAGTCGAAGTCCAGAGCTTTGAGGTCTTCAAACTCCGACGCCAACGCATCGAGATCCCAGTCCGACCAACTGACCGAACGATTAACCATCAGCCGAAACGCCTTGACTTGCGCATCGGTCCAGCCGTCGCATGGGACGACCGGCACTTCCCGCAGGTTTTCTGCAATGGCGCCTTTCAATCGAAGGTGGCCATCGATCACTTCGCCATCTGACTTGGCGAGGATTGGCACAGCAAATCCATACTCGCGGATGCTCGCCCGAATCCTGTCAATGGCTTGGTCGTTGTCTCGGGGATTCCGTTCATATGGCTTCAGCCGCTCGATCGGCCAATACTCGATACGGAGCTTCTCGCAAGTCGAGTTCGCGGCTTCAACACAGTTAGCGGATTTGGACGAGCGCGCCATCTAATCTCCCCCTGGGCATGAAAGTCTGCCCAGCAAACACCTTTTTGTCTGGATTGGGATCTTTCGGAGGGTGCGCTTTGCGCTGGCCTGGCGAACCGGTACCCTGTTCTCTTTATATCCGAACTACGTCAAAACAGCAAGTGCCAGAAATGTTCTGTAGCGAGCTGGTCGGTGAGAAAGTAGATGATTGTAAAATGGATCGACTCGATCGATGGTAGCTACGTCTTTCGCGAAGAATCAGCCGAAGCGTCGCCCGTGATTGGTAGCCAATGTGCGTTCACCAGAATTGCAGGCTCAAATCGATGCCTATTACGCTGAATGGCACGAATCAAGGGCCAAGTGGAACACGGCGCGCGGACGATGGTTCGACGTTATCCTGAAACTTCGCCGGCTGGACACGTATCGATTCACTCCCGAGACGCGGCTCAGCGAGAAAGAACTCGTTGGCCTGCGCGCAGTCTTGCAGACTTCGCGAGCTACACGCATGTTTCGCTGGTCAGTCCGGCGTGATGGCGACGCGGTGGTGATCCAAAGAATCGGGATGTGGTGAAAAAGCGGCGCCCCATTTCTGTCAGTTCCTCACTCCTTCGGCTAGCATGGTTGAGGCTCTTTGCGCGTAAGGAATCGGCCTGTCGATAGGCCACATGCACACTTTTAGATCGTTCATCCATCACCTGCTTAAACTGGATTGGGATCTTTCGGAGGGTGCGCTTTGCGCTGGCCTGTCGAACCGGTACCCTTGTCTTGTTTATACACCCAAACGAGTTCGACGTCTATTAACGAATCGCGGCCCGCAGGTCCCGATTCGCGCCTTCGACGGCGATGGTTTCCTAGCAGAGCGATTCCGAGACGGCGGGCAGCAAAGCGGTCGGCAGCCAGGCGGCAGGGGTAGTGGGTGAGTTTGAAATTTTCTCAATCTTGACTTCTAACCCCTTGATACCCATACTGAAGGCGTCATGGCCAACTGCCGCCCGCGTGATCCGATCCAGCTTGCCAACGAAGTTTTCTTAGAGTCCATCGGCGAAAAGCCCAAGACCGAACCAATAGCCTCAACGGATCCCGCCGCTGTCGCTTTGGGCCGGAAGGGCGGGACCGCCCGCGCTGCCGCTCTCGCGCCCAAGAAGCGCGCCCAGATCGCGTCCAAAAGGGGCCAAGGTCCGCTGAGGCAAGCCGACTAAGTAGATGCTCGAAACTACTCAAGCGGAAGCCGTACTCCTACTTCGCAAGTGGCAAGAAGAGAAAACACTCATTCAAGCTAGCCTTTCATTCGATCAAACGCGCTGCATCGTCCTCGGACGGGTCGAACGGATCGATGGCGACGAAGTGCAGATAGACGGATCAAGCCGTGATGATCTTGGCGGACAGTACGGATTAGTAGTCAGGTTTGCGAACGTTCGACGATTCTGCTTTGGGGATATGGATCATATCCCGCAGCCTCGCCAGCCAGAAATTCAGCAAGCCGTAGGTGCGTTTGAAACTCATCTTTTGCTTGACCTGGGTGCTTGCTTGTGTGTGATCTTCGCGATTAGAGATTCTCGCGTGCATCAACCGTAGTTGCTCTGGAGACGGCGGCCCGAGTGGCTTAAGGGACTCGATCCCTTTTCTAGGTAGGATTACCGCCTGATCCGCAGGAATTGTCATCATTTTCTTTCACTAGAGCCTTCCAGATTGCGATATGATTTCCTAGAATTGAAAAGGCGCATCACATGGATTCAGACAGCAAGGCATGCCCCGTCTGTGGTGAGACCATCAAAGCCGTAGCCCTGAAGTGCCGGTTTTGCAGTACGGACTTAGAGGCGTTTGCGGCCAAGAAGGAATACGAGATCGAGAAACCTTTGTTCGCTGGACATCCGGCGGTCATCTACAGCATCGCTCAGTTCATGCCATTTCTGACCGCGACCGTGCTAGCCTTCCTGGGTATAATCCTTGTGATCGCAAACGACAGGGGCAATCCCGTCCTCCACAGCGTTTACGTATTTCTCGGATTGCTGGTCGTATGCGGGCTGCTCTATCTGCGTCTCTATTTGTACAGCGTGACGACCCACTACACGATCACGACCCAGCGAATCGTAATGAAGCGCGGGCTGCTGTCACAGAAACAAGAACCTCTGGAGATATTCCGCATCGACCACATGGAATTGCGCACGCCGATTACATGGAGAGTGCTCGGTCAGGCCCATTTGCATCTGTTCTCTTCAGACGCGGAGTTCTCTAACTTTTCGATATACGCCGTACCCAATCTGGAGGCACTCGCGAACACGCTCCGTGAATGCCAATTGCGCGAGCGCACTCGAAGAGGATTGACAACTTTCGTCAGGGCCTAAGAACCCCCGCCCAGGATTTACTCGGGCACCATTTTCGCGCCCCATAGCGAGTCTGTTTTTTGCTTTGTGGTTCCGCGCATGTCTTCACTCAGCGCATTGCGGGATCGATAAAAGTCGGTGGCCCCTTCGCCAGTTGATACCTACACGCCTCATCGAAAAAGTTGAGAAATTCAGGGGCAACAAGTTGGCATTACCGGCCCGCGTGTGCACGCCCCAAGTATTCAAAACCTCTTGGGCCAGTGTATCTGCGCTCTGTAAATAATCTTCGAACGAAGGTATGGCCTGATTGTACATTGACTTAATAGCCCGCTGACCTAAACGGGAGCGTATTTCAGCGGACTTGAATGTTGCGGCATTTCCGATCAATGCTGTGTCACATGAAGGCTATTGGGTACGTTCGGGTGTCCACAGATCGGCAAGCAGAGCAGGGCGTCTCGCTCGAAGCGCAGGAAGCCAAGATTCGGGCGATGGCCATGGTGCAAGGCGCCGATCTCAGCGAAGTCATCGTGGACGGCGGCGAGTCGGCCAAGAGTCTCAACCGTCCCGGCCTGCAACGGCTGCTCGGTCTCGTGAACGCCGGCAAGATCGACGCGGTGATTGTCGCCAAGCTCGACCGGCTTACTCGCAGCGTCAAGGACCTGTGTGAACTGCTGGAGCTTTTCGAGAAGCGCAAGGTTGCGTTGATCTCGGTCGCTGAATCGCTGGACACCGGCTCGGCGGCGGGCCGACTCGTGATCACGATCATGGGGGCGGTGAGTCAATGGGAGCGCGAGGCGATCGGGGAGCGGACCCGTGACGCGTTAAGACACAAGCGCGGCAAGGGTGAGCGTGTTGGCAACATCGAGTTCGGATACAGACTGGCCGCGGACGGTCTGCATCTGGAGCCGGACCCTTCCGAGCAAGCGGCACTGTCAATAATTCGCCAGCTACGCACGGGTGGTCAAAGCTTCCGCGCCATCGCAGGTACGCTCAACCGGAGTGGCCACCGAACACGGCGGAGCACCCTGTGGCGATTGGAGTCGGTGGTCCGGGTGATCAAACAGGAAGCAGCGAGACAAGAACGACGGGTGGCCTAGACTCACATGAGCAAATTTTGCGGGGCATTGGTCCTTCAACGCGACTAGGGCAATCCGGCGTGGGGCACTTCGACCCTCGTCATTAGGATTGAGGCACGATGGTTCGCGGATGCCTCGGCCTCCTGGAAGGTGGGCGCGACACAGGCGAATAGCGTGCGTCCGTCGTCGCCTCCCAACATGCAGGCGAACACACCGACTCCACCGGTCTTGCGTTCCTCCAGGATGCGGCCACCCTCGGCCACCCGGATCAGCCGGCCGCGCGCGGCATCCGCCACCCAAACCGCACCTTCCGCGTCAAGACAGATCCCGTCCGGCACGACGGCCACCTGGCCGGATACTGCACCGGCGTCAGTCGATGCAGGGGGATCGCCGAAGGCAGCCCAAGTGCGGCGTTCACCCAGCGAGCCTACGGCGACGTCAAAGGCACTGAGTCGATTCATGAATGATTCAGCCACAATAAGCGTGCGGCCGTCGGGGGTTAGCACCATGCCGTTGGGGAAGCCGAGCCCAGTAGCCACTACCTTGGCCGTGCCGTCGGGTTCAACGCAGATGAGCACGGTGGTACAGCGCGGTGCGCCACCCATGAGATCGAACCCAA
>JBEKBK010000193.1:0-14198 GCA_050015435.1 Bryobacteraceae bacterium | reverse complement strand
CGCTCCCCCTCCATAATATAGGTATGAGATTCGCGCTGGTTCTGTGTTTCTGCCAGATCGCCTTCTCCCAAGATCCGTCGCCGGACGCCAAAGAGATCATCCGCAGGTCCATCGATCGGGACCTCTTCAATTTCGAGCGACTGAAGGATTATACCTACACTGAGCGCGACGAGGAGCGAGCCTACGACACGCACGGCAAGCTTAAAAAGACCTCGATCGAAACCCACGAGATCTTCTTCCAGGGCGGCCACGACTATGCCCGCCTTATTGGGCGCGATGATAAGCCGCTCTCCACGAAAGAAGCGCGCAAGGAACAGGAAAAGCTGGATAAAGAAATCGAGAAGCGCGAGCATGAGTCCGCCGAGGATAAGGCCAAGATTGAAAAAGAGCGGCGGGAGCAGCGCAAATTTCTGGATGAAGTTCCGGATGCGTTCAATTTCCAGTTAGTGGGGGAGGAGGAGGTCAGCGGAAAGCCGGCGTGGGTAATTCTGGCGGAGCCGAAGCCCGATTACCGGATCAAAGACGGCCGAGCGAAATTCATCACCAAATTGCGAGCGAAGGTTTGGATCGACAAGGGCGAATATCAATGGGTCAAGGTGGATGCGGAGGCGATGGACAAGGTGTCGTTCGGTTTTCATATGATCCAGATTGAGCCGGGGGCCACGCTCCACTTCGAGCAAACACGCGTCAACGATGAAGTCTGGCTGCCGGCTGCGGCGAAAGTCTATGTCAATGCCCGCCTAGTGTTGTTCAAGCAATTGCACAGCGAGCTGGATGTCCAGTTCCGCGATTATAAGAAGTTTCAAGCTGACTCGCACCTGGTGGGCGACGAGGGCCGCTAATGCCGATACGGGAGCGCGTTACAGTGGGAGTGATGGCGACTACCACCGCGCCTCCGCTTCAAACCGACGCGCACGCCACCGCGCATCGGCGGCAATTCCAGAGATTTGCTTGGGCGGTCCTGGGGTGGAACATCCTAGTGGTGCTGTGGGGCGCCTATGTTCGCGCGTCAGGATCAGGTGCAGGTTGCGGAAATCACTGGCCCTTCTGCAACGGCGAAGTGGTGCCGCGCGCTCCGCAACTCACCACAATCATCGAGTTCACGCATCGCATGATGAGCGCGGTCGCGCTGATCCTGGTGGTCGCCCTGTACCTGTTTGCCGTCTGGAGATTTCAGAAGGGGCATGTCGTGCGGCGCGTGGCAGCCTGGGGAATCGTTTTCATGCTGACCGAAGCGCTTCTCGGCGCGGGATTGGTGTTGTTCCGTTACGTGGACCATAACGAATCCGTCGGACGCGCCCTTTACTTGTCAGCGCACCTGGTCAACACCCAACTGTTACTGGCGGTTCTGGCGATGACTGCCTTCTTTTCGGCGGTCCGCACGCCCCAATTGACGGGCGCGTGGTCGCCGCGACTGCTGGCCACCCTTCCGGTGGCTGTCGGCGTGAGTGTGACCGGCGTGATCGCCGCGCTGGGAGATACTCTTTATCCCGCAGCGTCCTTCGCCGCCGGCGTTCGACAGGAAATGTCGGCCACGGCAGGGATTCTGCTGCGGCTTCGTATTGTCCATCCGGCGATCGCGATCCTGGGCGCGCTCTACATCGCGGGCATGGCCATTCTCTGGATTCGAGAAGATCGGAAGCTTGCCTTCGCGGCCGCGCTCCTGACGGTCGCGCAATTGGGAGCGGGAGCGCTAAATGTCGCTCTGCTCGCTCCCGTCTGGATGCAGATCGTCCATCTGCTGGTCGCAGACCTGCTGTGGATCACGCTGGTGCTGTTGTGTCTCCGGTCTACCGCCCGCCCGTTCCTGCCTGGCGCACCGTCGGGTACTTGATTCCAAGCTGTTCCAGATACGAATTGTACTTGGAAGAGTCATAGTAGAACGCCTTCATGCGCTCGCGATATTGCTCCATGATTTTCGCATTCAGAAATATCGCCGGTTTGTCGTCGGGCCGCAGGAAGCTCTGGTATTTCACGGTCTTGGTCTGCACATTGTTGAAATAATCCCAGGCCTTCTGGACCAGCTCAGGATGGGTCAGAATATCCAGAATAGTCATGGCCTGAACCTTTGCGCCGACGACTACTCCCTTATGCGCAATCGGCGTGGCCATGGAGATAGCGTTCGCCCAATTGTGGCCGGGACCGCCAGGAATATTTGATGGATATCGCAGCGTCACCGTGGGGACGTTCCACGAGATGTCGCCGATGTCGTCGGACGGTCCGCCGGTTGGACCGACCCCACCGCCTTCCCCTCCCTCGGCTTCCGCCTGTGCACGCGGCGCTCTCAATTCCTGGACTTTGGTGGACAACCCTCGGACCGGCACCTTCATCTCAGCCTGAAACGCGCGCGCCAAGGCCAGGTCGTCTTCGGACCATTGGGGCATGCCCACCTTCACCATGTTCGCGTGCATGTCTTCGGCCATCGGCTGGTTGAAATATCCGGGCCAGGCGCTGCCCAGGAGCCGCGACGTGTACGTAGTGTCGGTCATCAACGTGGCGCCTTGGGCCATGTTGTCGCCGATGTGCCACAGGTTCATGATGTGGTCGTAATCAGCCTCGCGGAAATAAAACCAGATGGCGGCATTCGGCGGCACGACGTTCGGTTGATCGCCGCCGTTGGTGATGACGTAATGTACGCGCGTCGCCAGCCGAAGGTGCTCGCGGCGAAACTCATATCCGGTGCTCATCAGCTCCACCGCGTCGAGCGCGCTTTTCCCGCGCCACGGAGCAGCCGCTGCATGAGCGCTTTCGCCCTTGAAGCTGTACTCGATCGACACCAGTCCGCTGCCGGTGGTCGGGCCGTAAGCGACGCCCAAATCGTTTGCCACGTGAGCAAACAGGCAGACGTCCACGTCCTTGAAGACGCCGGCGCGGATGAAATAAGCCTTGGTGCCGACCAGTTCTTCGGCAACGCCCGGCCAGACCTTCAGGGTCCCCTTCAAATGTTCGCGCTCCATCACCCGTTTGGACGCGATCGCCGCCAGAATCTGTAACGGCATTCCGGAATTATGGCCCTCTCCATGTCCCGGCGCGCCCTCAATCATCGGATCGTGATACGCCACGCCGGGCTTTTGCGAAGCTTGGGGGATATCGTCTATATCGGATCCAAGCGCGATCACCGGCTTGCCTTCACCCCAGGTGGCCACGAAGGCCGTGGGAATCCCCGCGATTCCGCGTTCAACCTTGAAGCCCTCTTTTTCGAGAATGCCGCTCAGGTATTTGGAGGTTTCGAACTCCTGGAAGCCGAGTTCGCCGAAGCTGAAGACGCTGTCGACCATCACTTGCGCCTGCTTCTTCATGCTTTCGATCTGGCCCGCCATATCGGCCTTGATCGCAGCCTCGCGTTCGGGAGAGAATTTTGCCTGCGAGAATGCGCAGGTCGCGGAAAACAACAGTGCGAACGAAAACTTGATCACACGAATCTCCTTTGGAAATCGAATGGAGCCAGGGCGATCTTAGGCCCGCACCTTACGGAGGTGGGCAGTGGTCCTTCTCGTGTAGTGTAACGCAGCCTACAGCTTGCCGTGCGCGCCATGCGGCGGGCGCAGGAACCAAGCCATGGTCCCGACTACGAGCGCGATCACGGCCAATTGCAAATACACTTGCTGGTACCCGGAAGCGAGGCTTCCCGCCTCTCGAGCGCGATCCAACATGGCCTCGAAGTATCCCGGCACGAGAAAACCGCAAACTCCCCAGGCCGAGAACAGAAGTCCGTAATTTCCGCCGACGTTTTTCTGGCCGAAATAATCGGCCGTGAAGGTAGGCATCAGCGCCAACACGCCCCCATAGGAAAACGCCGCGAGACAAAGACCGGCGATCGCGGTCCAAAACTCAGACGCGGTGCGCAGGAGACCCAGGCACGCGATGATCGAAACTCCGCACATGGCCGCAATCGTGAGTCTTCGCCCGATCCGGTCGGAGATGGTTCCCCAACCGAGCCGACCCGCACCGTTGAACAGGCCCATGATTCCGATTCCTACCCCGGCGGAGATGGGAGCTCCCGCCGACCCGACTTCCTGGAGCAACGGGGACGCTTGGCCGATCGCGGTAAGCCCCACAGATGATCCCAGGAAATACATCAACCAGAGTGTATAAAACTGCCACGTTCCCAGCATCTGCCTCGCGGAAAGCTCTCGCCCCACCTTGACGTTGGGTGGAGGGGTCCAACCCTCCGGCTTCCAACCGGGCGGTGGCACCCGATAAAGTTGGGCCGCGCCCACTACCCCGATCGCGAAAATTGCCGCCATTATCACCAGCGCTCGAGGGATGGTGTCGTGAAATCGCGCAGGATCTTTCCCGATGATGCCTTCGATCAGAGGACTCCAGAAGAGCGGGCTGATACCCGACCCCATGACCGCGAGTCCCACCATCATGCCGCGTTTATCGGGAAACCATTTGACCAGGTTCGCGATCGGCGTGACATACGCGAAGCCGCCGCCCAGGCCCGCAATCAGCCCGTATGTCACAATCAAGCCCCCCACCGTATAGCCGATCCAGGCCGAAAGCAGGAATCCGATTCCCACCAGGATGCCCCCCATGGACGCCACTACGCGCGCGCCCCTGCGATCCTGCCACAATCCCCCGACGATCGTTCCCATCGCGACCATCAGGAGTGCGTACCGATACGGGGCGATGGTCTCGGCTCTTGACCATCCGTGCAATTGGGTGAGCGGCCCGCGAAAAACGGACCAGGAGTACACCACCGAAACGATCACCTGCGTGAAGACCGCAACTACCGCGTGGCGAGCCCTCTTCTGGGATGTCGAGACAATCGTGGATGCAGCGTGTGCCACTGCATTATATTGACACGCCCAGCGTCGATTACGCTTATACGCTGATTACCGGGCATGGAGACTGGCGAATGATCGAATAGGCGTCCGTGCGGAGGCGGCCGAACATTCCCGGAGCGGGATTCCGTCCAATGACGAGCAAATCGGCCCGGACGCGCGTGGCCACGCACGAAACCGTTTTCGCAACCTCACCCGCTTCCACCAGGACGCTGGCGTGCTTTGCCGCAGGCGGAAGCAGGCCTTCGATCGTCTGTCGAACCTCTGCCGCACCCGCCGGCTCGGGCACCACGTGAAGCACCGAGAGCTTGGCTCGATATTGCTCGGCAAGCTCTGCGGCACACTCCACGACTCCCTGAAACTGAGGTCCCAGGTCGACCGAGCAAAGGAAATTTCGGAACACGATGTTCTCTAGCTGCGGCGCCTGAGCCAGGTGAACTCCGGTCCACACCGGGCAGTCCGAATCATGCAGTACTTTCGCCGTCACTGAGCCGAGCAGGAAGCGGCGGAAGTCTCCCAGGCCATGCGTCGGCAGCATGATCAAATCGAAATGCTCCTGCACCGCATAGTTCACGATGACGCTGGCCGGGTCACCCTCTTCCAACACTCGCTGAACTCGAAAATAATCCAGTTCTTTGGCCAGGAACGAATCCAGCCGGCGCCGCAGATCCGCGGGACTTACGGGAATCAGATCGTTGTAGTGCGCGTGAGCGATCACGTGCATCAACGTGAGCTCGGCGTCGAATCGTCCCGCGAACGCTTCCGCATATCGCGCGGCGCCGGCGCACTGCTGCGAAAAATCCACGGGGAAGAGAATCTTCTTGAAGGGCAGCATATAAGCTCCAATCTGAGTCAAATGGCGCAATCTGCTTGCGCGGTGGGGCGCAGGGTCTAATCGCCTAGGCGCCGCGTTCAACTTGCTCGTACAGATAGAACGCCGCCATCGCCAGCCCGTAAACCACGGTCAGGACCGTCAAAATCTTTCCCCATTTGTCGACCACGTCCATTTTATGGGCCAGCGCAACTTGATGAGGGATCATCCTCTCTTCACCAGCGCCTAGATGGACCAGTTCGTCTTCTTGATGGAGCATTACCAGCTTTCGATAGAGCGCAAGCGCGAGCGTTGCGATACCGAGCAAGGCCCAAAGGATTACAAAGGGAGTCAGGTTCATGATAGTTACAACCTCCTGCCCCCATAGATAGCAATCGGCGGTCCACTCGGTGCCGGTAAATTAGTTTGAGTTCTGGCGATAACGTCCCGAGATAGCGCGCCATCGAATTCCGAGAAGCGCGGCGAAGGAGGAGACGCCGGCGAGGGTGCTGACCTTGGTCCCTTCGACGTTATTCCAGACCACCGGAACCTCGACCGCTTTATACCCGAGCAACTTGGCGATCATCAGATCTTCCACGTCGAAACTGAACCCCTCGATCTTCTGGCGGGAAAAAATCTCTCGAGCAGCCTGCGCACGGAACAGCTTGAATCCGCACTGCGTGTCGCGGAATGGCAGGCCGGTGATCACTCGCATCACCACATTAAACAAGCGTCCGGACATTTCGCGAAAGGCCGACTGATGCACGCCAACCAGGGACCGGTCGAGCGCGCGGGAACCGATCGCGATATCGGCTCCGGCCTGCTGCGCAGCCGCAAATAACTTGTCCAGTTCCCCGATGGGAGTTGAGAGATCAGCGTCCGTGCACAGAATCCACTCGCCCTTCGCTTCGAGAACGCCGTGGCGCACGGTAAATCCCTTGCCCCGATTGCCTGGATTCCGCAGAAGCCGGACGCAACGATGATCTCGCTGCCACTTCTCGACCAGCGCAGCCGTGCCGTCGCCGGAGCCATCATCCACCACGACAATCTCCACAAAGGAAGGCGCGCGCGCGCGCAGATAACCGACCACTAGTTCCAATGTGGCGGGAAGCCTGGATTCTTCGTTGTAGGCGGGAACGACGATCGAGACCGAATGCAAACTCGAATTCTAGCTTACCTGCCTGCGGCAAGCAGTGCGCCCCAGTGAAATCCAGCGCCAAAACCAGCAAACACGACCGGCTGACTAGGGCGAAAACCTGACTCCGCGCTCCATTCCGCGGCGGCGATCAGCATGGACGCGGAGGAAGTGTTGCCGTAACGTGCAATATTGGAATAAAATCTCGGGGGATCGACACCCAAGGCCTCCGCGACGCGCACAATCAGATTCTGGTTGGCCTGGTGCATCAAATAGGTATCCACGCCCGCCGCGGCCTGATTCTTGCGCTCCAGCACTTCACGGATCACTGCCGGCATTTTGCGGGACGCCTGAAGAATCACCGTGCGCCCGTCCATATGTATCGGCTGCTCGAACTCGAGTCTCAGATTCTGCGCGAAAGCGCCGTCAGTGTGCAGACACGCATCGAGAATCTCGGCCGGGCCATCGGTGGGGTGGACCAGGCAGGCGCCCGCGCCGTCTCCAAACAAGATCGCGGTATTGCGATCGAGCGGCGGACGGGAAATCACCGCCGACATTTTTTCCGCCGCGATCACCAGTATCTGCCCGTGGACCGGCGACAATTGCGCGGCCAATGCCAATGCAAATACGGAACCTGCACTCGCCACCGGCAGATCGATCGCGGGAATTCCATTCAGGCCCAAACGAAACGCAGTCTCGGCCGCTGGACCGGGAAAGCGCCGTTCGGCCGATCCGCTGGACACGATTAACAACCCGATCTGGCCGGGCTCCACGCCAGCTCGATTCAAACAATCGGATCCGGCGCGGTGTGCGAGATCGACAACGGTTTCATCCTCCGCGGCGTAACGGCGTTCGGAGATGCCGGACACGCTCAGAATCCAATCCGGGTCACATCCGAGCAGCGCGGCGAGTTCGGCATTGCCGGCCACGCGCGAAGGCAGGTAGGACCCGAAGGCCCTGAGAAACGCCATAAAAACCGTTCAGACGCGGCCGGTAACGTAGTTCTCGATACGGGCGAGAGAGTCGAATTTTCGAGGGTTCAGATCCGCGTCGGGCACTTGGAGGCCGAATTCCTTCTCGAGTGCGCTGACCATATCCGGAAGGCCAAAAGAATCGAGGACCCCGGAATCAAACAGCGACTCGTCGGGGTCAGCCGGAATCGGCTTCTGTGCAACCTTCTGGACAACGGTCAAAACTCGTTCCCGCGTAGTCATTCAGGCCGATTCTAACATGCACAAACTTTGTGGGAAGCTGAGTCGTGGAGACAACCGATCGGATTTTTATCGCAGGCCACCGGGGACTCGTCGGGTCAGCCATTACGCGGCGTCTGCGGCAGGCGGGATATCAGAATCTCGTTCTAAAATCCCGTGCCGAGCTGGATTTGCGGAATCAATCCGCAGTCAATGCGTTTTTTGCCGCTGAGCGTCCCGCGTACGTGTTTCTGGCCGCCGCCAAAGTCGGAGGAATTCTGGCCAATCGCACGCATCCGGCAGAGTTCCTGCACGACAACCTGGCCATTCAGTCGAATGTCATCGACGCGGCTTACCGCCATGGCGCGAAGAAGCTTGAATTTCTTGGCTCCTCCTGCATCTACCCCAAGCTCGCGCCGCAGCCGATTCGGGAAGACTCCCTGCTCACCGGACCGCTCGAGCCAACTAATGAGTGGTACGCGGTCGCGAAGATCGCGGGCATCAAGATGGCGCAGGCTTATCGCGAACAATATGGATTTTCCGCGATCAGCGTGATGCCGACCAATCTGTACGGTCCCGGCGATAACTTCGATCCCGCATCTTCTCACGTGGTGCCTGCCCTGATTCGCAGATTTCATGAGGCTCGTGTGAACCAGCTCGCTGAAGTGGTGCTGTGGGGAACCGGGACTCCCCGGCGGGAATTCCTACACGTCGACGATCTGGCCGGCGCGGCGGTGCTGTTGATGAAGAATTACGATTCCGGGGAGATTATCAATGCGGGCGTGGGTGAGGATTTGACCATCGCGGAGCTGGCCGAAATGATTCGCGCCATTGTCGGCTATGCAGGCGCGGTTAGATATGACCCTTCGAAGCCGGATGGCACTCCTCGCAAGCTGCTGGATGTCTCCCGCCTCAAGGCCCTCGGTTGGAGCCCGTCCATCGGGCTAAAGCAAGGAATCGAGGACACCTGCCGATGGTACATAGAGACGCTTGCTCCTAAAAACGATTAAGAAAAAGTAACCGTACTTTTGGCATTTAGGTTAATGCAAATCCGTTGGCACAAGTCTAAGATGGAACATGCTTCCGTATCTGCTGCTATCGCTTGAACTATTGGCGATGCGCCCGGTACCCGTGGGCACGCAGCTTCATGTACGCCTCACGACCACCGTGGGCTCTTACGCAAGCAAGGTTGGATCTCCGGTTTCCGCGGTTCTCATCGCGCCCGTAAGCATCGAGGGCGAGACCGTCCTCCCAGAAGGAAGCACGCTGTCGGGAAGCGTCAAAGCAGTGCGCCGCGTTGGCCTGGGCATTGTTCGTGAAACCGCAACGCTCGGGTTGGAGTTCAACCAGGTCACACTGCCGGATGGCGAAAGCTTTCCGATTTCGGTGCGGGTGGAGGAAGTTGAGAACGGGCGCGAATACGTGGCTCAGGACGGCAGCATTCGCGGCGTGCGCTCCACTAGCAGCTTGTCTTACCGTGCCAGCGGCTATATCCGGATGGCGCTTTCGTGGGACATACACGCCGGGCTTGCGTTTTGGGCCATCAAGACTTTGATCGTTCAGGTTCCCGAGCCGGAGATCTATTACCCGGCCGGCGTCGAATTGACCTTGGCCTTGACCGAACCGATTCTCGCTTCGGCCCACCAATCCGGAGGCGGTCCTCGCTCACTGACGGACGAGGAGCGCTCCGAGCTTGAGCCGCTGATTGCCGCGCTGCCTTATCGGACCTATACGCCGGCGAAGAATCGTCCCTCGGATCTGATCAATATGATGTTCATCGGTTCGCGGGAGGAGATTGCTTCCGCGTTCGCCGCAGCGGGCTGGATCGCTGCTCGTCCGGCGTCGTTACGGTCCGAATTAAAGGGAATTCAGGCCGTGGCCGAGCATCGGGGGTTCGTTTCGGCTCCCATGTCTTCTTTATTGCTGAACCAGACTGAGGCAGATATGTCGTGGCAAAAGAGCTTGAACGACATCGCCAAGCGTCACCACATACGGGTGTGGAAGCAAGACAGCACGTGGAATCGCCAGGAAATCTGGGCAGCCGCGGCGACTCGGGACGTTGATTTGGCGTTTCTGAGACCTGGTCAGACATTCACGCACAAGATTGAGTCCGCCGTGGATCATGAACGCGACAAGATCGCCCATGATCTGGTATTTACAACCTGCGTGGATGTCATGGACCATTGGGAGCGGCCCGAAGTGCCCCACCTCACGCGGAACGGTACCGGGGATGAGATGAGTACCGACGCCAATTTAACCGTGATCCGGTTCAACGATTGCACTTCCCCGCGGAAAACCGATCCGGTTGCGGACTCAGCCGTACCACGGCCCCACGGCAACGGCTTCCAGCGAATCATTCGCCGTCAAATCCTCAGCGCGAGAAATGATTTGCTCCGCGACAACTTTTACTGGCGGGGCTATGAAGGGGTCCGATGGGTGGTCACGGCCATCCGCCAGCGTAGGCGCGAGGTTTACGGTTCTGAGGATCCGACGAGTTTGGCGTGGGCGCCCTTCTCGCGCGAGCGCATGGGTTGGATCTGGTAGGGCCCGAATTTGGTCAGGGGACAGTTACTGTCCCAAGAGTTGAGCAACCGTTCCCCGCTCAACGATGACTCGGCGATAACGATACCCGGCTTTCTCCCGATGCGATCCAATGTAACTTCGCTGAAGTTCTTCGGATACCTCGTTTACGGTGAGACCACCGGCATCTAGATCCCGAGGCTTGTTGCCCGCAATCGCTGGCAGGGCGATCTTGCCCTCCGAAGTGACCTGGACAATTTTTGTGATGCTGTGAATAATAGCAGGCTTCAGTGGAACGAATTCTAGAACGAGAATATCGCCCGGCTCGACTAAACTTAAATCTTGCGCGGCGAGAATGCAACCGCACAGAAGCGCAGCTGCAAGTGGCAAGCAGGCGCTCTTCATGAGGCAATTATACGTCCGAAGTTGAGCAAGCGCTCGGCTAGCGGTCAAGTAAATAATTACCAAAAAAAAGCCGCCCCGTTTCCAGGGCGGCTCAATTTCTTGCTTAACTCAACCTCTAGTAATCCATTCCTCCGCCACCATGCTCGCCGCCGGGCATCGGGGCTTGTTTCTTCTCCGGGATCTCCGCGATCATTGCTTCCGTCGTCAGCATCAGCGCGCTGATCGACGCAGCGTTTTGCAGCGCCGAACGCGTGACCTTGGTCGGGTCAATCACCCCGCTCTTCACGAGGTCCTCATACTCGACGGTGGCGGCGTTGAATCCGAAGTGGACGTCCTTATGAGCGCGAATCTTTTCGATCACGATCGCGCCTTCGTAACCGGCGTTGCCCACAATCTGACGCACCGGCTCTTCGCAGGCACGACGGATAATGTTGACGCCGATCTTCTCGTCGCCTTCGGCCTTCAGGCTATCCAGAACCGTGGCCGCGCGCAGCAGCGCCACGCCGCCGCCCGGAACGATTCCTTCCTCAACCGCGGCGCGAGTGGCATGCAACGCGTCTTCGACGCGAGCCTTTTTCTCCTTCATTTCGGTCTCGGTAGCCGCGCCGACCTTGATCACCGCCACGCCTCCGGCCAGCTTCGCCAGGCGCTCCTGCAACTTCTCGCGATCGTAGTCCGAGGTGGTTTCCTCGACTTGCGCGCGCAACGACTTGATTCGGGCTTCGATGTTCTTAGAGGTGCCGGCGCCGTCGATGATCGTGGTGTTGTCCTTGTCCACGGTCACGCGCTTGGCCTTGCCGAGATCCTCGAGACGTACACCCTCGAGCTTAATGCCGGTCTCTTCGAAAATGGCTTTACCGCCGGTCAGGATCGCGATATCTTCGAGCATCGCTTTGCGGCGATCGCCGAAGCCCGGAGCCTTCACCGCGCAGGCATTGAGTGTGCCGCGCAGCTTGTTGACCACCAGCGTTGCCAGCGCTTCGCCTTCCACTTCCTCGGCGACCACCAGCAGCGGCTTGCCGGAACGGGCGATCTGCTCGAGTACCGGCAGCAGGTCCTTCATGTTGCTGATTTTCTTTTCGTGAATCAGGATGTAGGGATCTTCGAGAACGCATTCCATGCGGTCCGGATCGCTGATGAAGTAGGGCGAAAGATAACCGCGGTCGAACTGCATGCCCTCAACGGTCACCAGTTCGGTCTGCATCGTCTTCGACTCTTCCACCGTGATGACGCCGTCCTTGCCCACCTTCTGCATCGCGTCGGCGATGGTTTTGCCGATGGTTGCGTCGCCGTTCGCTGAAATCGTCCCGACTTGCGCGATCATGTCGCCCGAAACCGGCTTCGAGAACTTCTTCACTTCCTCGACCACTGCCTCTACCGCCATCTCGATGCCGCGCTTCAGCGCCATCGGATTCGCGCCCGCCGCGACACTCTTCACGCCTTCGCGGTAAATCGACTGGGCCAGGATGGTCGCCGTGGTGGTGCCGTCGCCCGCTACGTCGGAGGTCTTCGAGGCGACTTCGCGCACCATCTGCGCGCCCATGTTCTCGAGCGGATCCTTCAGCTCAACTTCTTTGGCCACCGTCACGCCATCTTTGGTGATCGTCGGGCCGCCGAACTTTTTCTCGAGGACGACGTTGCGTCCCTTCGGTCCCAGGGTCACTTTAACCGCATCGGCCAACTGATTTACGCCACGGAGAATCGCCTGGCGGGAATTTTCACTGTATACGATCTGTTTTGCTGCCATAGTTACGCCTCCTTACCTTAAGCCTTCGCCTTCTTGGTTACGTTCTCGAGGACCACCAGAACTTCATCCTCGCGCATGATCATATACTCGTTACCGTCAAGCTTGACGTCCGAGCCAGAGTACTTCCCGAACAGGATGCGGTCGCCGACCTGCACGTCCAGCGGGATCAGTTTCCCCTCATCCGTCTTTTTGCCCTTGCCGACGGCAATGACCTCACCCTGCTGCGGCTTTTCCTTCGCCGAATCAGGAATGAACAGTCCGCCAATCTTCGATTCTTCCTCTTCTATCCGTTTGACCACGATGCGGTCATGAAGCGGTCGAATATCCATGGTTTAACCTCCAGTTTGGATTCTGCTGCCTAAAAATGTAGCTTGATAAGTGGGTCCAGCACGTTGCCAAACCCAAGGTCTATTATTAGCACACTCGGCCGACGAGTGACAAGACTGTTTTGCAAGTATCTGTAACTACAGGAGTTATAGATTCAGATTGGCCACGGTGATTTCGCGCGTGTCGGGGTCGAGCGTGCTCAGCCGAATTTCGATTCGATCCCGGGGAATTATTTGCGGAAATCGTTCGCCCCATTCGATCAGCACCACCGCATCGCGATCGAAAATCTCATCGAGACCCAGCGTGGCGAGTTCTTCCACCCGGTCGAGACGATAGAGATCAATATGATAGACACTCCCGTTACCGTACTCGTGTATTAGAGTAAAGGTCGGGCTCGAAACTTCTTCCGGCTCCGCCGCGCCCAAGCCGCTGATGATTCCCTTGGCGAGCGTCGTTTTGCCCGCACCGAGATTCCCGATCAGCAGAATCACGGCTCGCTGGGGCAGCGCTACCGCAATGTGCCGGCCCAGCTCAATGGTCTCGTCCTCGGAATGTGTCTTATACACACTCACGAATGGCTTTCGGCAGGTAATGTAGAAGGTCGGTCGCGATCAGGCATTGCTCGGTCAGCTCCGCCGCGCCGATCTCTCCGGCGCGCCCGTGCAGCCATACCGCGGCGCGAACGGCAGTTCGGACGTCGCCAGGAAATTGCGCGACCATCCCCGCCGTCAGGCCGGTCAGAACATCTCCCGTGCCGCCGGTTGCCATCGCGGGGCTGCCCGTGGGATTGATCCAGACCCTTCCATCGGGAAATGCGATCAAGGTGCGATAGCCTTTCAGGACGATGCACACATTCCTTTCGCGGGCAAAACCACGCGCCGTCTCGAGCCGGTCCGTGACCTTCGAGCCAGTCAGGCGCGCCATTTCTCCGGGGTGCGGTGTCAGGATGGTTTGGTCACCCCGTCCTTGAAAATCTGTCCCGGCGATCGAGTTCAGGGCGTCCGCGTCAATCACCAGCGGGACGGTCGTTTCTTGCATCACTCGCTGCACGAGCTCGCGGTTCATCCCCAGCCCTGGTCCGATCGCGATCACGGTTTTGCCGGCGGCGGATTTCTCCAGGTTGAAATCATCAAGAGACTCCGTCATGAGCTCCAGCGCAAGGGAACCGCCCGAGGACGCAACCGTGACTAATCCAGCGCCGGCGCGAAGTGCGGCCAGCCCCGACATGGCGACAGAACCGGTTTTGCCCCGGCTGCCGCCGATCACTAAAACGTGA
>JBEKBK010000192.1:0-14242 GCA_050015435.1 Bryobacteraceae bacterium | reverse complement strand
GTCCGTCTGCCCTCTTTTCCGATGCTGCGATCTACCGGTTCCGCGTACGTCCTGTAGCGATTGCACCCGCCGGCCGGACGTTCGCAGTTGCAGACGAAGAATTCGTCTTCGATTTCACGTTTAGCGGCCTGCAACCAGAACAAGAGGGCCGCTGTAAGCTGCCGAATGGGGACCTAATCGAATTTCGCGTAAATGACGAGAGCGGCGGTCGAGCGAAGGGCGTGCAGGTCTTTGTGGGGCAGAGGTCCGATCCATTTTTTCTGGACGGTCCGATGGCCGAAAGAACCATCGCAACACGGAAGCTCGCCTTCAAGGATGTCGGGTCGGACCGGCTTTACGGGAAGAACGTCCTTGGGATCGTCCTGAGGATTGAGTGGGCGACCGTGTTGAAGGGCGGTCCGATGTTTGCGGTGGTTGGCGAGACGCTGGCCGCCGGCAAACGGCCGGTGCGGTTGGAACGAGTTGGGCGGCCGGAAATCAAGAACATCACCCTCAGCGCGAAGATATTCGACACAGTCAATCGGGATCTCGAGATCCGGGACATCTACAACGAAGAAGATGCCTTCAATCTTTTCAAGCACTACGTCGGCGCCTATCGTGCGCGGCTCAACGCCAACCTGGCTTTCTTCGACGGCCTGGACGATAAAGTCGACTGGCCGCTCGACCAGCACGGCAACCATCCGCTGACTGAACTTCTGCTCGCCGATTTCCTGGTCTTGGACGCGTCCAAACCGTTTTGCGAGACGAGCTACTTCGAGATCGAGCAGGCGATGCTCGAAGGGCGCGCCCACTCGACTTGCGGCGGGCGGTGGCTCAACCAGGACCTGGTCGACTTTCTTCTGACGCTGTACATCAACGCAGGGAAAGGTCCGCCCATCCGGGACGGTGTCGACGCCCCGCGTGCCTGGTCATCAAAGGTGTTCCCTTATATGGCGCCGCCGAACGCTCCGGAGGGAGCGGCCGCATGATTGCCGAACGGCCGTTCACCCACGGCGCGATTGCTGTGTTGAATCTCAACGCCCAGATTGATGCGCTGGAACCGCAGGTCAGGCTTGGCCGTGCCACCGTTGAAGTTCGAGTGGGCCTTGTAGAGTTGATCTCGCTGCGCGGGCTGATAGTTGGCCGCATTGCCGATTATGAGAGGGCAGAGGAGGTTGCGGAAGAGCTACTGCGCGATGCACCCGGCCACGCGGGGGCCTTGCTCGCACGCGCGCGAACGCGGGCCGGCTTCCACCGGTTTCACGAAGCTTTGAGCGATCTAGATCGTGCCGAGCGGCTTTCCTCGTCCGCCCCGCCGGCGCTCGATGCGGAAACGGCCAATAGCGAGCGGGCGGCAATCTTGCAGGCGCTCGGCCGCTACGATGAAGCCCTTGCGCTACGCGAAGAAGCCGTCCACCGCAGAGCGAGCTTTGAAAATCTCGCAGCCCTGGTTGGACTCCATGCCGAGCGGGGCGAAACTGACGCGGCGGAACGGCGATACGCGGAAAGTCGCAGCCATTACCGGGGTGTGTCGCCATTTCCGCTGGCGCTTCTCGATTTCCAGATGGGTCGCATGTGGATGGACGAGAACCGGCTGCATGACGCACGTAGGTCATTCGACGCAGCGTGGCGCCGTGTCCCCGCTTACGCGCAGGCGCAAGGCCATCTCGGCGAGGTCGAGGCACAATTGGGGGACACTAATTCCGCCATTGCCTCGCTGCACCCGTTGGCGGCTTCCTCGGATGATCCCGATTACGCCGCGCAGCTTGCACGGATTCTCGGGGAGGTGGGCCGTGACGCCGAATCCAGGCACTGGCGCAGTCTGGCTGCGGAACGTTATGACGAGCTGCTCGCGAAACACCCGGAGGCCTTCGCGGACCATGCCGCCGAATTTTGGCTCGCTGCCGGCGCCGATCCGGACAAGGCGCTCAAGTGGGCGCAAACGAACGTTGAGGTTCGTAATACGCCGCGTGCCCGCGGTCTGCTGGCGCAGGCCGTTGCCGCACAGGCGTCCTTTGTCGGGAGCAGATCTTAAACGCGAATCACATCAGGAGGGCACATGAATTCGTCAAATTGTTTTTCAACCATAAATCCAGCCACCGGGGAGCAGATCGAAACATTCCCCTTTTTCACCGCTCAGGACACGGAAGCCGCGCTCGTTCGCGCCGAAAAGACGTTCAAGTGCTATGGAAGATTGTGCGTGCATAAACGTGCACAACTACTTTCACAGCTCGCCGCAACCTTGCGAAAGAACAAGGCACATCTCGCGAAGGTGATCACCATGGAGATGGGGAAAGTCCTTTCGGAAGCTGAGGCCGAAGTGGAGAAGTGCGCCTGGGAAGCAGACTGGTACGCCGAGCACGGACCGCAAATGTTGGCGGATACACCCGCCGCCACCGGAAAAGTCGAGGCGTATGTTTCGTATCTGCCGCTCGGGCCAATTTTGGGAATCATGCCGTGGAACTTCCCACTGTGGCAGATGACGCGCATGGGCATTCCGACGCTGCTGGCCGGCAACGTCCTTTTAATAAAGCATTCGCCCAACACACAGCGGAGTTCGCTGGAACTCGAACGCATGATGCTTGAAGCTGGCTTTCCGGAAGGAGTATTGCAGAATCTGATCCTCAAGACCGAAGATATCGTCAACGTTATTAATGACGAGCGCGTCCAGGGCGCCTCTGTTACAGGAAGCGTGCGCGCCGGCTCTGCGGTCGCCTCCGAGGCGGGAGCGGTGATCAAGAAGACCGTAATGGAGTTGGGCGGCTCCGATGCTTTCATCGTTCTTGAGGACGCTGATATCCCGAAAGCAGTCGCGGCGGGTATCACGGGACGCTTCAAGAACGCCGGACAGATTTGCCTGGCGGCAAAACGCTTCATCCTGGTAGGGAAGATCGCCGACGAGTTCGAAGAGCGGTTCGTAAAGGCGGCGCAGGCGATCCGGGTCGGCGATCCAATGGATTCTGCAAATCAGATGGGGCCGATGGCACGCCCCGACCTTCGCGATTCTTTGCACAAACAGGTGGAGGGCAGCGTCGCGATGGGCGCGCGTGTGCTCTGTGGCGGAAAACCGAAGGACGGCAAGGGCGCATTCTACATGCCTACGGTGCTGAGCGGTGTGACTCAAGGGATGCCTGCGTTCGACGACGAGACGTTCGGCCCCGTAGCGGCGATTACCCGCGTCCCCGATGTCGATGCAGCCGTTGATGCTGCAAATGCGAGTCAGTTTGGATTGAGTGGCAACGTCTGGACCAGGGACATTGCCCTGGCCCGCAAAATGGCCCGGAACCTCTATACCGGTGGTGTTTTCATCAATGGTGTGACGGCGTCCGATCCTCGCGTGCCGGTCGGGGGCGTCAAGAATAGCGGGTACGGCCGGGAGCTATCGCATTTTGGCGCACATGCTTTTGTGAATGCTCAAACCGTCTGGATCGAGCACCCTTGAGCGAACTTTCGCGCGACCAATGCGTTCGTGCGGTGGTGTCGAAAATGACTCATCGGACGAAATGTCGTGAACGGACTGCGGTCGTTTTGGTGCGCTTTCTGCCCCGAAGCTTGATCCTTCACTGCCGCCAGATTTTGTGCTTTATCGAATCTCATTCGCTGGCGATGCATTCGCCTCATTTGCGCTTTTGGCTCCAACGCGACATGCCACCGCGGGACAGTAAGCGCATTTTCGGCATAGTTCCTACTACCGCTGTCCCCAAGCCTGCAGCGAGTGCGAGCAATGTCGAGTTTTCGGCGATTGCCGAGCCAACCCACCCTCCAGCTCGCACTAACGAGAGGTATGCTTCGAGCGAGGGCCCGCTAAGTGGTTCCCAGTATGCAGTTGACTCCGGCCATGGGATCGTAATCATAATGGCACTTCGGCTGCTCACACCGATGCATGATTTCAGCAATTTCTCTGTCCCGCCACACGCGCCGCGTGATCACCAGTTTAATGGCCCTGGTTTGCTACGGCACCTGCCTGTTCGCTCAGGAACCCACCGGAGGCAGCATCCCGGGCCTGAGGGCTCCGCTGCACGTCACCCACGTTTTGGGTTTCGAAGGAATTCCAGGTAACGCAAATGGAGACCTGTCAATCAACGGTGACATTTTGCGATTCCAGAAAGCGGAAGGCTCCAGCACCCAAATCAGGGTCAGTTCTATCCGGGATGTCGCCCTCGCCGAACAAGACAAAGAGGTGGGCGGAACACCGATGACATTGGGCGAAGCTGCGACGCCGTTCGGCGGGGGCCGCGTGATCGCTTTCTTTGCGCATAAGAAGTATGACATTGTGACGGTAGAATATTGCGATCCCGCCGGAGGATTCCATGGCGCACTGTTCCAAATGAACAAGGGTCAAGGACAGGTTCTTAGGCAGGCACTATTGCCAGGGGGTGCTCACGTTAGCCGCTCAGAGGATCGAGCGGTCCCGGCGCCGCTCGCAGCGTCGCCAAATGTTCTGCCAGCGCAGGCGTCGACGGGGCCATGGAGTATCCAGATTGATCAGGTCGACCCCGGCAACGTGAATATCGAGCCGGCGTTTAGGATCGCCATCTACGAGAATCTGGTGGATGCGTTAACCAAAACCAAGCAGTTCAAAGAAGTGCTGCGCAGCGGGGATCGTAACATAGATAGCCTATCGGACGTCCTCATTCTGAAAACTACAGTGGAGGCGTACACGCCCGGTAGCGAGACGCGCCGGGCTGTCACTACCTTAAGCGGAGCTACGAAATTGAGGGTCCGCAGCCAGCTCTGCACGCGGGACGGCAATGTTGTTCGGGAAACTTTGGTCGACGGCAATGTACGTTTTTTTGGAAGCAATCTTCGAGCGACCCACAATCTCGCGCGGAACGTAGCCGATAGAATCCAGCACACCTTGCCCGTCCCTGACACTTCGGCGAGCGAGCAACACGCATCGCTGACCAGCCAATGAAATTCTCGTACTGAACATCATGACACGCTACCGCGGGACAGTAAGCGCATTTTCGGCATTGTTTCCAACTACCGCAGGCCAGTAGCGTGGATCTTAACCTGGAACGGAAATTCAGACGCAAGCACCAAGAGTCGAGCTCGATCGATCGGCAACGCTGATCCCTCCGCATAACTGCGCGTCGGCCGATCTCCAATCCTTCCGCGGGCGCGGGAGGTTGGACAGCGAGTGCCTTGTTTAGAGAGTGCCTGAGTGGAGCCGAACCTCAGACGCGCTAACCAGGCCAGGGGGACGTAAAAAAAGTAAAACAGTGTCTGATTCTCGCAGCTGGCAACGGAGCGCGACCGAAGTCCGTGTCCGCGAGGCTTCCCAAGCCTCTCGTACAGTTTCGTGGCAAACCCATCCTCGACCACATAATTCTCAGGGCGCGACAGGTGCATGTTCGTTAGCCTCATCGCCTAGGCAGCGCCCTGAAGGCGACCAACGCCACGAGTAGCCCCGCCGCCGCATCCGACAGGTAGTGGTAGCGGCCATAGACGGTCGCTATCGCGATAAGCGACGCAATTACTAGAAGGAATCGGCTCACCCACCGACGCTCTGGGAGAGCCTGCATCGCGCCGAAGGCCGCAGCGAATGCGCCGGCCACGTGCGCGCTGGGAAACACGCTCGTGTGGATGCCGTAATTGCTAAGCATCCAGAGGTTGAAGCGCCGAAAAACCGTCTCATAAGAAGGAAGATCCTGGCCAAGGAAAACCACGCGTGGCGGCTCGGACGGCCAAAAAGGAAACTGCGCGTAGCACAGCAAAACCGCAACGGCGAAGACGAACAAGAACTGGTCCACTTTCTCGCGGCGCCTGTAGATGTATAGCATAACGATGACGAACGGCGCGAGCGCGTAGACAAGAGCGTAGGAGATCTCGAGGATCGACGGAATGACCGGCCCGACCGACTCGATTACTGCTCTGGCGCCGCCCCGCAGAACCACGCGATCCCACACCACCCAAGATGCTTCCAGACTGTGATCGAGATGGGGTTGCGCAAACCATCCCATCTCGCGGTAGGCCAGCACAATGAGCGCCAACGAGGCCAAGTCGCGGGCTGCACCGAAGGCGAGCGCCGGTTTGCTTTGGTCCAAGACGACGAGCACTATGTAGCCTGCCAGGATGCTAATATTGAGAAACGTCACAAAATCGCGCATGGACATCGCAACTGGTAGCAGGGCTCCCAGCACAACGGCGTAAACCAAGAAGCTGAGAATGACCCACTCCGATCTGCGGACGATTCCCCTTAGGGGGTAATCACGACCCGTCTCTGCGGCAGCTCCCGGCCTCGCAAGGACGACTGCCTCTTGTATTGCTTGGTTCACCGCACGCCTCCCTTAGTGATAAGTTGCAGGGCTACGCGGAATCCGCCGCCTGCAACCGACCCTGAGTAATCGTCAGCTCGGCGCGGACTGCCTTCGTCATGGCGCTGCGCGTCTGCCCGGGGGTTGTCTTAAAGGCGTTCCGCACGGACAATGAACCGCTTGGGCGCCGGCCCCACGAAATTGAACGGATAGCAGGTGATCAGAGTCAGCGTTTCATTCTTGGTTGAGTAGAGCACTTGCACATCCTCCGGCCCGACGATTTCAGTGGAAACAACCCGGTACCCGAACTCTCCGTTCAAAGTAGTCACCGTGATTGCGTCATTCTTGCGAATGCGATGCAGGGGACGAAAGAATGTATCTCTATGGCCGGCCATCCCAACGTTGCCTCTTTGTCCCGGCAATGAGGTCCCCGGTATGTGACCAGCAGCGAACCTGAGGTCACGATCCCCGACGCCTTCCACGACGATGGTCGAGAGACCTACGCGGGGAATGGTGAGGCGGCCAATCACCGCTGCCCCCGCCCGTTCTTTAGGTCTCGGTTTGGCGGCGGGTGGTACCGCGAGAATGTATGCGTCGCGGGGCGCCTTCGCTTGAAGTGCACGCGAGAATTCACGCCCTTCGATGACCTGGTAAACCTTCGTACTCAGAAGCACGCAGCTCCAATACCCCAACGCCCACACGCCGATGAACACCAAGACGTATTCCGCGGCTCTTAAGAGGTTTCTGATTTGCGTTTTCATCGGACGTTGCTCTTGGACACGATGCAGCAAGGGAGCGAGGGATCAAACAACGCCTCGCTCTGCCGCTTGGAGATAATCACTGACTATCAGGCTCCGAAACTGGACAATCGACCTACCGAACCTGGCTCGCGCCCCATCTCAGACCCAAAGCTGCGCCAAGGGAGAGAAGTCCGAAGATTCCAATGAGCGGCAGATTGCTCGCCGTCGTTGGCAGTTGTGCAGGCAGCGGCACATCCGTGGCCTGCAACGCGAACACTTCGGCAATCTCGACCTCCTCTTCGGCTGGCGTTTGTGCCTTGAGCGGAGCCGTCTTCATGGCGACCACGTGAGGTTCTTGCACGGTCTGGGCTGGCATCGTGGTATTCTCCGCGAGTTCCGCAGGCATGGACGGGACCGGTGCTTGGTTTGCTTTGGCTAACACAGTTGCCTTCGGCTTCGGATAAACGAAGTCATGGCCATAGTTCTCGCCAGGATAGAACCACGCTTTGACAGCCTCGGGCGAACCAGCAGGCCGCTCATCGAACGTGATAATCGGCCTATCGGCAGGCTTGAGGCGGTAGTCTGGGATGGCTAGGAAAGTCGCGTACAGGTGATTTTCATCTTTGTTGAACACCTGCACGATGTTTCGATCCGACGACGAGTCTGCCAGCTTAAACACATACGTTCCGGGCAGCAGCACTTGTCCCGGGATCTCGACAGGAGCGCTGAAGGTAAACCCCGTCTTCTGGTCCCACTCGTCGGCCCGAACCGCCGGTATTATCGCGCCGAGCAGTCCGATGCAAACGAGCACGTATAGCTTGGATTTCATTTCATTCATCTCCTAATAGGTCGTGTGCTGCATGGCAACCATGAGACCGACCGAATTCTCTAACGACATCCGAGTAGGCAATTCAGGAACCACATACAAACTTCCGGCGGTTCGAACGGAATATTCCTTTCAGGCAGTCCCACGTGCAACGATCCGCCAAAACTTCCATCCTCTTTTTAAGCGCGTTCTCCGCTATCTTTGCGGTAGGACTCCCTCTCCATTTCCAACTGAGGCGGGACAAGATACTGAGTTAGCCCTTGGCTTATCGCATACCGTCCGCTGCCTCCAAGTGCGGCTTTCCCAGGGACGAAAACTCGTCAATTGACGAGGGATCAAGGGGCTGAGAGCCGGGTGGAAGGCTTCCAAGTCTCAAGAAACACAGGCGGGAAGCTCGCAGAAAGTTGGACGGGAGAGTGCCTTATACAAGGGTGCAGCCGAAAGAGGGGCTGAACCCTATGAGGAACGAGCTGATCGCATCCGAAAAACACCTGCACGAAGCGAGCGTGACCGAGAAATTCCTGGAGGGTCCGAGCGAGGCTTCGTTCGCTGAACTGTTCACGATCTTCACGCCGCAACTCGTTGCCTTTTTTCGGGCGCGCAGTTGCGAACTGGCCCTGGCAGAAGACCTCGCCCAAGAAGTAATGATGACGGTTTACTGGAAGGCCGCACAACTTCGCGACCGCACTTTGTTTCGTGCCTGGCTATTCAAGGTCGCCCGCAATGCTCTTTGCCGGCATTATTGCAAGCAGGCTCGGGAGGTGGGAACCGTCGACTTGGCGGACGTCGCCGATCGTTTGACCGCCGCTACCCACACCCCCGCCGCAACTCCAGCATTCGAATTCATGGATTGGATGGCGTTCTTGGATACACGAGAGCAGGAAGTCATGAGGCTGCGCTTCATCGAGCAGTGGGAATACCACGAGATCGCCGCGGCACAGGCTACCCCGATCGGCACGGTGCAGTGGAGGGTTTTTAATGCCAAGAAAAAACTGGCGCCGTACTTGAGGACGCGCCAAAACGACACGCGTAAGGCTGCCTGAAGGTTCAGCAAGGAGATATAAAATGCCGCGATTCGAATTACTGGATCCCAGCAAGACGGGAAGACAAGCGGAGCATCTGGAGAGTCAACTCCACCACTTCGTTGTTGGGCAAGAGGAGGCAATTCACGAGATCGTGAGGTCTTACCAGACTCACTTGGCGGGACTGTCCCCGGCCGGTCGGCCGATCGGAAACTTTCTGTTTCTCGGACCCACCGGCTCCGGAAAGACTCGCATCGTAGAGGCAACCGCCGAGTGCCTGCTAAAGAATTCCCGAGCGGTGATCAAGATCGACTGCGCGGAGTTCCAACATAGCCATGAGATCGCGAAGTTGATCGGGTCGCCTCCCGGATACCTCGGACACCGCGAAACGCATGCCCTTTTATCGCAGGAAGCGCTAAATCAGCATCACACAGAAAAGATCAAGCTGAGCTTTGTCCTATTCGACGAAGTCGAGAAAGCATCCGACGCCCTGTGGAATCTTCTCCTGGGAATCCTGGACAAAGGCATTTTGACGCTGGGCGACAACCGAAAAGTCGATTTCTCGGCGGCCATGGTTTTCTTGACTAGCAATCTGGGCGCTACTGAAATGAGCGCCCTGCTTAGTCCGCGGCTTGGGTTCCAGGTTCCTTCAAGCGAGAACTCTGTTTGTGATGCGAAACTCGCTGACCGGATCTCGCGCACCGGTATTGCTGCCGCACGCCGGAAGTTCACGCCGGAGTTCATCAACCGCCTGGATAAAATCGTTGTCTTCAAATCTCTGGGCCAGGAGGAATTACGACGGATCGTTGACATTGAGCTTGAGATGGTGCAACAGCGAATCCAAACGGCTGCCGCCGGCAAGCCGTTCATGGTTAATGTCACGGCTAGCGCCCGGAAGTTTTTGCTGATCGAGGGTACCGACTTCAGGTACGGCGCCCGCCCCCTCAAACGCGCCATCGAGCAACTGCTCGTACAACCTATATCGAATCTTATGGCCACTGGGCAGATTGACCGCGGCGATTGCATTCGCGTGATTCACAGCGAGGGTGCGCCATTCCTGACGTTTTACCGAGATGGAAGCGCGTTCGAAATGCGGGGAGTTGCCGGCCGTGTTGCGGCGTAGCGCGGTGCCCGACCCGACACTCTCATAAAGCCGCAATTGCGGCTGACAATCCGGTCCATGGCACCGAACCAACTCGCGCGTGGTAGACCATATAGCAGGCGAGGAAGGCGCAGGGGACGAAACACGCACTGATCATTACCCTACGGCGTTGCTGGACGCGCTTGCGCCGGATAAAGAATGTAGCTCCGGATGAGAAGAACGGCGGCAGTAGCGTTCAACAAGGCATTTATCGTCGGAAGGACAGGCGTCATAATTGTTCGGCCTTCTTCAGATGCCCCTATGGCGGTAGTGGATGGTTAGAATCCCGGCGTGCGCCCGACAGCTTGCTCGAGCTCCGCCCAAGAGAGCAAATATCCTAAGCTCGCTTGAAGATACTCCGCCTGAGCCTTATACGCTGCGGCCGTAGCTTGGCGCCTTTCGGAAACCAACACCACGCCCTGGGTCAACTGATTCTGTGCCAATCGCTCACTCTCCTGCCGCAGTCTAACCATCTGGTCTGCTACTTGAACCAGATGTCTGGTTCGTTCCAGTTTGTTATAACTTCGCTCGATCCGCACGGTGACCTCTTCCTTTAGTCGTCTGAGGTTCTCTTCGGCCTCCGCCAATTGGGCGTCGCGCTCGCGCACGGTTGCTCGTCGCTTGCCGAAATCGAAGACATCCCAATCGAGACTCGCACCGAAAGTGCCGAAATTGCGCACCAGAAACGGAACACCGTCCTGATAGCTCTGGCGCGCATAGGCCGTAATGTCAGGAAGGTAAGCCGATTTCGCGGCGGCTACGCCGGCCCGCGCCTTTTTGACGGCTTCTTCGGCAGCCAAGATTTCCGGGTTCTCAGACCACGCGGTCTGGACATACTGTTCGCGCGGGCGCTGGTCAAACGTGGATGGTACAGCCGGATCCAGTTCGAGTTGTGTATTGAGCGGGAGCCCCAACAAATCATTTAATTCTGTGTTCAGGTCGGATAGCTGGAGGTCCGCGGTGAGCACAGCCTGCTGGCTTTCAAGCAGACCCGCGCGGCCTTGTATCGCCGCTAACTTCAGCGCACTGCCATTGCGTATGTCGTCCTCGCTCTCGCGTAGATTCTCTTCCGCATATGTGGTCTGCTGCTCAGCCGCCTGTCTTTGTAGGCGGGCGATCAGGATGCCGTAGTAAAGCGTATGCACTTCGAGCGCGACCTCGTTCTCTGCCTTCTTGAGATCGTCGCGTGAACTCGCGACTTCAGCGGCGGCGATCCGGTTGGCGGCATGGATACGAATCAACTGTGTGAGTGGCTGGGAAAGCTGCGTACCACTCGTGAAAAACGTGTTCTGCCCCTGCGGAAGCACAACCCCGTGCGCCGGAACCAACGCTCCGCCAACGACCCCAAAGGCGCCAGCCGGAATACCGATATTTTGCAATTCAGTCACATGAAGCACATTCGACTGATTCGTAATCTTGGGGAAATACGACGAACGCTCGCCAGCCTTCTTCTGCTCGTTTTCGACTACCTTCAGGCGCGCTATCTTGAGCGAGCGGTTCTGGCCGATCGCAAGCTGGACGGCCTCTGTCAGTGTGAGATGCCGGATGTCGGCGGCATGTTGAGGGATCGCTAAGAACATACCAAGCCCCCCGATCGCCAAGATCCGAAGCGAATTTGTGAGTTTCATTGCATTGACCTCAGGTCCTTGTAGCTGAACTTGGCTGGCCGCAGGCACAATGTCAGCAATAGATAAGCGACCACCATCCACCCGACCAGGATGAATCCATCGGATATTGCCAGCGTGTAGGCCTCGGCTCCCACTTGTTGAGTCAGAATCCCAATCGCGCGATGTTGTGCTTGCTCCAAACCTGTGGAGCCCAGCAACAATCGTCCGCTGAGCATCCGCAGACGTTCGTCCGTAAGCCAACTGCCAATTTCCACGTGCAGTCCGAGCATGTTGGAATGAAACTGCTCCCGCACTGAAACGACACGCGTCATCACCGCTACGCCGACCTGGCCACCGAAAATGCGGATGAAGTGCATGAGTCCGGAGAAAGTAGCTGCATTGGTGGCGCTGGACAAGGCGCCCGCTTCGAGCCCGTCCAAGACAATGGAGCTAACCAACCCAACGTAACTGCAAGCGAACCCGGCCGCCAAAAGAAGCTCTATGGTCTCGAAGCTAATTCCCGCCCAGGAAGTGTCGAGATGCGCACAGATCCAGCCGCCCACCGCAGCGATGGTGAGCCCCAATGCCAGAGTCAGTCGCGAGTTCGTATGAATCACCAGAAACGCGACTAACCAGACGACAGCGAACATCGGCACCGCTACCCAGGCGAGTGCGTGGCCGGTCTGCAGAGGCCGGTAATGTTGGATGTTGCCCAAGAATCCGGGGATGAGCACAATCGTAGCCAGGTGCGAAAACTTAAATACGAAAATCGATACGGCAAGAACGATGGTGTTGCACCTGTTGAGAAAAGCGAGATTTAAGGTAGGGTTCGGCTGCAGTATCCGTCTCCCCAATGCCGCCGCTAATAGGAAAACTCCGGCGGCAAGCATCGCGACAATTACGCCGGAGTTCAACCAGTCTAGCCGCTCCCCTTGATCCAGAACCCCGTAAAGAAGGGCAAGGCCACAGCTAAAATATGCGAATCCGCGCCAACTGGGCCTTGGCTCACCCACAGGCCGTTGTGGAATCCCGAAATGAACACAGATCATCATCAATGGCGTGATCACTGCGGCAGTCCAGAAGATCCAGTGCCAGGATAGATACTCGACATACCAACCTTCGAGAATCGACGCAATGTTGCTGACGAAGACAATGTCCGCTGCATACGCTGCGATCCCGAAGATGATCAGTCGCTTGGGAAGGGCGGTCAACACGAAAGTCATCGTGAGAGAGTAGAAAGTGCCTGACGCAAGACCGGCGATTACGACTAAGGTCAGCATTCCCCAGTAATTTGGCGCAAAAGGAAGCAGTGCGGAAGCGACCGTAAAGATCGCGGCGGCCGGGAGCAGAATCCTGCGCGGGCCGAACAAAACGCTCAAAAAGCAGACGAATACGCCGCTGAACATCGTCGCCATGTTGAGCGCGGTGGGGATCCATGATGCCTCGTCAAAACTCAAGCCCATGGCGCCGCGGAGATCGGGCAGGCCGACACTGACTAAGCGCGAGTTTAATGTGGCTATTCCCGCACCCAGAAAGACCCCCAAGATCCCGAGCCACGGGTTGGTCTTCGGTTGGGTCCGAACGGATTGCGCAGGGGGCGCGGCTTCGGCTACTGAAGCAGTCACGCGAGAATCTCCCTCACTGGCCCGCGCCGTTCGTCCGAACGGTGGCGACCACGGATAGCCCCGGCCGCAATCGCTCGGCCCCTGTCTGGCCGGAATTCAACACGATTTTCACAGGTACCCGCTGCACCACCTTTGTGAAATTGCCCGTCGCATTGTCGGGCGGCAGCAACGCGAACTGTGAGCCGCTGGCGGGAGACACATGATCGACCTTGCCTCGAAAAACTACTCCAGGAAATGCATCCACTCGTATTTCGGCGGGGTCGCCCGCGCGGATGTGAAGGACCTGGGTTTCCTTGTAATTCGCGTCTACCCAAATGTCGCGTTGAACGAGTGAGATAACCTGGGTGCCCGGACTGACTAGCTGCCCGGGGCGCACCTTGCGCTCACTAACAATTCCGTTTTCTGGCGCTACGATTCGCGTGTACCCCAGGTTGGTCCGCGCCAGTGCGAGCGAAGCTCTTTTCGCGCTCAGATCGGAGCGAAGCAAGAGCTCCTGGGAGTCCAGTACGGCACGCTGGCGTTTTTGCGCTTCGAGCTCCGCCTTCTTGCTCCCCAGCTGCGCTCGTGCCCGCGCCAGATCGGCTTGGCGGCTTGAAAATTGAGCCGTTGCCGCTGCGAGTTCAGCCTCTCTGCTCGCAAGCTGTGCGTGGAAGCGCTGCTCGTCTGCGACCACCTGCTCCAGCTTCTGTCGCGTTGCCGACTCGGTTGCAATCAACGCTTCCTGTCGCCGCCGCTCCGATAACGTGCGCTCCACGTCCGCTTTGGTCCCGTCGATTCCGCTGCGCGCGCTAGCGATCGCCGAATTTGCGGCTTCGATCCCCGCCTCCGCAGCCGTGATGTCTGCCTCTGCTGCGCGGATCCCCTCCTCTGCCTGGACGATGCGGGCGTCCTGCAATTCTTTTTGCCGTTGATTATTGATCAGCGCGTCATTGCCTGAAGCTACGCCGGCTTCTGCCTGCTGCACTTGCGCCGAAAAATCGTCGTCCCGCAACTGTACGAGCAGGTCTCCCGATTTGACCGGTTGATAATCGGAAACGGCTACTGT
>JBEKBK010000191.1:0-14251 GCA_050015435.1 Bryobacteraceae bacterium | reverse complement strand
ATGGGCTCCTGCGCCGTGCTCATGTCGGTGGGCAGCGTGCCTTTCATCCGCTCTGAGCGATACAGCCGGAAAGCCGCCCTCGGACTGACTGCCGGCGGCATCCCCGGGGTACTGCTGGCGGCCTTTGTGGTAAAGTCGCTGCCGCTGAGCGCGATGCGATGGCTGGTGGTGGCAGTCGTGATTTACACCGCCTCCATGATGTTGCGGTCGGCTGTGCAGGAACGCCGGGCCGGCCCCGCCGTTGTCCCTGCCGAAGCGTAAGTCAGCGCTGTGCCGTAGCGACCAGATCTATCGACCGGACTGATCCGCAAGTGGGAGCCAGAGGGTTATCCGATCCGCTGTGCCCGTGACCCTCGTGATGTGACCTTTGCCCGTGGTGTCTTCGACCAGGTCGATATGCCCAGGTTCGATGGAGATCTTTTTGCCTCCCGCAACTTCGATTTCTCCCTGGCCGGTAAGCGTGATCACGTACTGGCGGCGTGGAGCGTTATGCCAATCGGCAACCGAACCGGGCGACCCGCGATGAAGCTCGGCTCCGGTCACCGGCAGCATTTTGAAGACGTTACTAGCGGTGAAATTCAATTCGACCTCTTCCGCGCGCGCCAGATTGTCCGGGCCGTTGTAGAGACGAGTCATGAATACCGGTTTGCGAATTTGAGCCATAACCACGCCAGGCTCAGCGAATTGTTTGCCGACCGAAGGAATTGCCACATGTCCCACGATTACGCCAGCCGTGAACGTGAACAAAAATGCCAACACTCTGCGAGTCATTCTTTGTCCCTCCGGCGAGCAAGTATAGCAGGTAGTGGGTTCTGGCTCTAAACCTTTTCCGTTCGCGCATCGAACGAAGCTTTGGAGTACTGCCGACTACTCGTCAAGACTTCGTTTCATGCGCGACAGAAACGATATACTAAACGGGTTCCCACAGGTTCCTAGGCGCGCGTCCCTCAGGAGGTCGAGACTTTATGCGCTTCAGTCGGATGATCATTTTTGTTGGCACGGCGGTTGTGGCCGTATTTTGCACACAATCGGGCGGCGCACAGCAGACGGCGACCTCTGTGAACGGCGATTGGCCGTTCTATCGTCACGATCTGGCCGGTACAGGCTATTCGCCCCTGGCTCAGATTACAGTACAAAACGCCAGTGGTCTGGTTCAGGCATGGAACTACCGCTTCCCATCCGATGTCCCCGCGCCTGCGGCGAAAGCCAAAGGAAAGGGCGGGGGTGTTGTCAATTCGGAGGCCACGCCGATAGTGGTGAATGGCGTCATGTATCTGACGGCTGCGAATCGGGTGGTAGCTCTGCAGCCGGAATCGGGGAAGGAAATCTGGGAGTATCCGATCACGGAAGGAGCACCCTCGCGGCGAGGCGTCGCCTACTGGCGCGGTGAAGGCAGTAATCCTCCGCGAATTCTCTTCACGGCAGGACGCAGGCTCATCGCGCTGAATGCGAACACCGGGAAACTTGACCCTGGCTTCGGCAGAGAAGGCGAAGTGGATATGGTGGTGCCGTACAACTCAGTACCGCTGGTTTATAGGAACGTTGTTGTGGTGGGAGCAAACACGCCACCCGGTCCGGTCGGCGCACCCGGAAATGCACGGGCTTACGATGCGCGCACGGGCACGAAGGCGTGGGAATTCAGTTCGGTTGCGCAGCCCGGTCAACCAGGACACGACACCTGGGAAGCCGACAGTTGGAAAAATCGATCGGGTGTAAATGCTTGGCCGTTTTATTTCACCGTAGATGAGCAGCGCGGCCTGGTTTATTTGCCGCTGGCCTCACCGGCGAGCGATTTCTATGGGGGCGACCGCAAGGGCGCTAACCTGTACGGCAACTCGGTAGTGGCCGTGGACGCGGAGACCGGCAAATACAAATGGCACTTTCAAACCATACATCACGACCTATGGGATCACGATCCGCCCGCGCCCCCCACACTGTTCGACGTCATGCGCGGGGGCACTCGCGTACCCGCGCTGGCAATGGCCACCAAGTCGGGCTACATGTATATACTCAATCGCGAAACGGGCCAACCGATTTTCGGGGTCGAAGAGCGCCCGGTCCCTAAAAGCGACGTTCCCGGAGAGCAGGCGTTCCCGACGCAGCCGTTCCCGGTGAGACCTCCACCGATCGCGCGCAATCGCTATGCTCCGGAAGATCTGGTCACGGTTGAGGACACCACACCGGAGCATGTCCAGGCTTGCAAGGAATTGATTGCGCAGAACGGCGGCGCCAACAACGCTGGCCCCTTCACTACGTGGGCATATCGTCCCGCAGGCGCGCCCGTTAAGAGTTCGCTGGTGTTTCCGGGAGGGTTGGGAGGCGCCAACTGGGGAGGAATCGCTTGGGATCCGAACACCGGGTATGTTTTTGTGGTCTCGCAGGATGAGGGCGCGTTTGGTTGGATGGAAAAGACGTCCGAAGGTTCGGCCGTTCCTTATGATCGGACCACGCTCGGCAGCGCTGGTCCCGGCCGGGGTAATTTTGAAGTCCGCATCGGTGGCGCAGCCTGGCCGTGCCAAAAGCCACCCTGGGGACGGCTCACCGCGGTAAATGCAGCTACCGGAGATTTCGCGTGGCAGATACCGCTAGGGATCACTGAAGGCCTTCCTGAAGGGAAGCAGAATACAGGACGCCCCGCGCTGGCAGGCGCCATCGCGACGGCCGGCGGAGTCTTGTTCGTCGGGTCCTCTGACGACAACCGCTTCCGGGCCATCGAGGCAAAGACCGGCAGGCAACTATGGGTTACCAAGCTCGACCGGCGAGCCAACGCCAATCCGATTACGTACCGAGGCGGAGATGGCAAGCAGTATGTCGCGATTGTGGCGACCAATACGCTGGTAGTGTTCGCTTTGCGGTAAGATGTGACGGCTTGAGTGACCGCATCATGCACCCTTGCTCTTTCGACGCGATTGAAGGAAAATGTTTTTATGACATCGAGGCAGATTGCACGAAAGGCCGGCAGGAAATTGGCATTGGGAAGCCGTGGTGCCTGCAAGAGTCTGGCGGCTTCTGCGTTAGCACAACGGCGCAATGTGTCGAAGCGTTCTGCTAAGCGCGGCTGATTCGCGCGTTGGGTAACGACCGAATGTAGGATCCGTTCGGATGCCCTCCAAGTTGGCACCAAAGCCCATGCCTCTTCGTTCCCTCGGGTGACTAGCGTGCGACGGCGAGGACTGGAAGGTGATGGTCCCCCCATGTATCGGATGGAACTGAAACTGATCTGCCCCGTAAGCTTGTGGAGAAATGACTGTTCCTAATCGATCGTTCCTCAAGACCAAGACCCTCTGTTCCTAATATTTTGGCTTCCAAGTAGCCAACTTGATGACATCTGAGTCGCCGGAGAAATTTTCGATCCTTTCCCTGAACGCGATAAGGCTGTCGTCTTCCGTTACCTGGGGCTCGCCGGTGATTTTGTCCAACATGAACCATGCTGGACTCAATGTGTTTCGCCCAAGGGACCCATACTTCATACCAGCGTTTTCCATCTTTCGGATTGGATCAAACAGTTCATATGCGAGGAGATCAGCAGCTTGAAGCGGAACCGCCGCAGGAGTGATGAATCCAGTCTTCCTATCCCGCTCGTCTTTGGCCGGTTGAAATGCAACGCCTGTGAATCCGTCATTTCGTAATCTCCTTTCAAGTTGATCTCTGCCCGTATCACCAGTCGCGAATACCAATCTAGGGACGCTGCGAAGATGTTCCTTCTTGGCCCAGAGGCGCACATGTGCGGCGCACGCACGACCAGCATAGCTGTAAGCGTCCAAATGCCAATCTTCATATTCCGCTTTGGGAAGCTTATGTAATTCTGCAACACGCACGACCATACCAAACTTACGCATCGCATAGTCGCGAATGATGGAGGCTAGATCCTCCAATAATCCAGGATGTCTCTTTAAGTTCAATTCCTTGCGATGAAAATATTTCAGTCCACCCTTAAAAAGACGTGCTTTCCATGCTGCTTCAAATTCAAGCCACTGTTCTGCCGTTGACATGAAACCACCTACCGCAAGGGCCGGTTGGTCGTGCTGAGTTCCGCTGGCGTCAAAGTAACAGGTGAACGCGGACAAAGGAGCCTTTTCCATTCGAGCCGCCCAACAAATCTTTGCAAAGCGTTTCAGCCAACAAATTTCTGCGGGGTTTGCGGGATCGAGGCGGCCTCCGATCCGAACAGCCTACCACCGCCGCCAGGCGACAAGCTACCCAATATCGTGTGACCGAGACAGTGGGCCCGACAATTATAATCGGCCCCACCCGCCGCGAATGCGCGGCCTACGACGAGCGCAGCGCAGTCACGGCAGACCAAATATGAATAGCGAGGACCCGGCTGCGATTGCGACCTGCTGCTTGCCGTCCATGGAATACGACATCGGGTTAGCGCGAACCGCGCCACCCAGTTGCAATTCCCAAAGCGGTTTGCCGTTCTCGGCGTCGAGAGCGAAAAAGTTGCCCTCCTCCGCGCCGCCAAAAACCAGCCCGCCCGCGGTCGACAAAAGACCAGCCATCGGTGGCGTTAGAAGCTTGAATTCCCACCGCAGTTTCCCCGACGTCGCTTCGAGCGCACGAATCGCGCCATATGCGTCGTCGCCATTTTTCCCTTCTCCGCCCCCGCCGGTATACGGGGTGCCGTCCTTATATTCGGCGTCGCCTTTATAGTAAACGCCCGCCATTTCGCGAGCCGCCTGATAGAACAGCCGGGTCCGCGGGCTATAGCTGGGACTGAACCAGTTTGCGCCGCCCGCAATGGCAGGGTATACGAGCGTTCCTTCCACCTTGGGGTCCGCGTCGCGGCGGGGAAACGGCCGACCTTTAGCATCGAGACCATCGGTCCAATTCTGTTTGATGTAAGGAGCCGCAGTCAGAAACTCACCGGTTTGACGGTCGAGCACATAGTAAAAGCCGTTACGGTTCGCCATGGACACGATCTTCCGGGTGCGGCCGTTGAACTCCGCATCGAACACAATGGGGACCTCGGTGGCGTCCCAATCGTGGACGTCATGCGGCGTGAACTGGAAATGCCACTTGACCTTCCCGGTGGCCGAATCCACGGCAATGAGAGAACAAGTGTAGAGATTGTCGCCGGGCCGCGAATCATCGTTCCAGTCCGGAGCGGGATTGCCGGTACCCCAATAGATGAGCTTCAAGTCGGGATCGTAGGACCCGGTGACCCAGGTGGAACCACCGCCGTGCTGAAAACTGTCGCCGCCCCACGTGTCCGCGCCAGGCTCGCCGGAACCGGGCACGGTCCAGGTACGCCAGAGTCGCTTGCCGGTTTTGGGATCGTACGCATCCAGGAACCCGCGTATACCCGTCTCAGCGCCGGAAACGCCGACGATGATTTTGCCGTCGATCGCCAGCGGGGCGGCAGTGACGTAATAACCTTTCTTATTGTCGTCGACCACCACATCCCAACGGACCGCCCCCGACCGAGCATCGAGCGCGATCAGATGGCAATTTACCGTTCCAAAGAAAACCGTATTATCCAGAATTGCCACGCCGCGATTCACCGGAGGAGACCCAATGATGATCACGTCGGATGGGATGTTCGGCGTGTATGTCCAAAGCGGCCGTCCCGTGCGCGCATCGAGAGCTGTCGCGGTGCTCGGCGGCTCTGTGATGTACATGACGCCGTCCGCGACGATAGGAGAGGTTTCGACAATTCCGCCGTTCTTCATCTGGTAAATCCACGAAGGCTTGAGCTGAGCGACGTTTTGGCGGTTGATCTGATCGAGTTGGGAGAAGCGCTGCGCCTGGTAGTTTCCGGAATAGGTCACCCAGGTTGAAGGATCGCTCTCCGCACGCACGATGCGCTGATACGGAACCTGAGCAAATGCCACGGAGACGGCAGCACAAGTCACGTTGGCATAGATCAGGGCTTTCAGAGTTCGCTGAATTCTCACTTCGCACCTCCCAGGCTGGAAAGATAGGCCACCAGATCGCTGGTTTCAGCAGCCGAGAGCCGACCCTTGTAATCGGGCATCAGGCTCTTGCCAATCTGCTTCTCGAGTTCTTGCAAATCCGCCTTGCGGAACGAGTGCAATTGATTGCCGGCGTCTCGTATTTGAATCGTGAACGAGTCTTCGTTGACTCGCAGGCCTGTCACCTCACGCCCATCACGCGTGACCACTCGCACGGGAAGAAACTCGTTAAAGCCACGGCCCGGAATGAGCATCGTTCCGCGCGGCAGCACCGCAGCCGGATCAAGAATGGCTTGACGCAGATAATCCGGCGCGCGGTGTGCGCCCACGTTGGTGAGTTCGGGACCAAGAGGCCCACCTTCTCCAGCAACTACGTGGCATGACGCACAACCGGACCTTCTGTAAATCGCTTTGCCGTTTTCGGGACTTCCCGTGGTCGCCACCGCGCCGGCAGCACCGAGAGATCGCACATAAGCCATGAGCGCGCGAAGCTCTGCATTGGTCAGGCGCCGGACGCGAGGCATCCCGCGATCGGGGATACCATCCCGAATCACCGCCATCAGCGCATCGTCTGTGTTCGCTCGAGTCAACACCGGTCGATTGAGATTCGGGCCTTCTCCTCCGCCCCCTTCGATCCCATGACATCGCGAACACATTCCGAGGAAGAGCTGTTTCCCCTTCGCCAGTTCCGCCGTTCCTTGCGCAGCCATCGGCAACGCGGTTACCGCCAGCACGAGCATGAGAAAGCCCATCTTTCTGGGCGTCTGGGCGATATGCATTTTCACCCTCCATCCTGACCTTTGTCAGCGTGTATTCCATCATATATAAACGTCGCGGCGAAAAGGAGCGCGCGAATGCGTCACCAATCCCTCTTCTCCATGGACGCTATGGCGCGCATGACGTAGTTCCGACATTGAGCGCGCTGTAACTACATCTTCGGGGCCGGAGCTGCAAATCTGGGTGCGGTGGTCAGCGATGCTTGGGTTCGGTGGGGCAACTGGTGTGCATAATCAGGCGAGACACGAAAAGAAAACGTAGCGGCGAGGCGCACAAGTCTCTGGCGTGGACGCTGGCCAGAGCCGGCCGGCGCAACGGCGGATTGTGTCCGAACATCGCATGCCTACCGCGCAAGAATATCATACATACCGCGAGCGGACTTCGGAGTCTCATCGGCAATTGCGGGACGGCTGCGGCTGGATCACTTTCGGACCGAACGTCCTCGCCACGTCACGCTGAGGGCGATTTGTCTTGGAAAGGGCCCGTTGCCGGTCAAGCTCCTGCTTTCCGAGCTGTTGGTATTCCGGGCTTGTCAGCGAAGCCAGGAAAGCAACAACATCGTTTATATCGGCCTCGCTTAGCGCCAGCGGTTGCATATCTTCATCGAGGTACGGGTTGTGAACCCCGTCCCCTTTGTTGTAATGGTCCATCACATCCCACAGCGTCCCCTGCGAACCATCATGAAAATATGGCGCCGTTACCAGCACGTTGCGCAGGTCCGGCGTCTTGAAGGCGGCAATGTGTTGGTCTTTCCTGGTGATGAGGAAGCGGCCAAGCGCGGACATGTCCGTCTCAATAGCGGCCTGATCGATTGAAGGCGCATTGCCTGAGCGGATGAGTTGCTCGGCTTGGCATGCCAGTTGGTCAACGTTGTGCCGGATGATGCCGATTCCGATGTTGTGAAAATCGTTATCCGTGAAGAAAGTGACATCGCGCTTGTCTTCCGATAATGCGCGGCACTTATTGCAGCGCCCTCGGGTGTTGAAAATCTCCCATCCGCGCTTCGCGCCCTCATCGATAGCCTCTTTGTCCCCCTGGATGAAATGATCGAAAGGAGAATCAAAGGAAAAGAGCGTGCGCTCGTACGCCGCGATCGCACGCACCAAGTCGGCGCCATTTGGCGGTCGGCCAAAGACGGCCTGGAAGGTTTTTTGGTATTCCGCCACGGATGCGATTGCGGCGACCGCGGCCTCCAGGGTGGGCTGGCCCATTTCGCTGGGATTCACAATCGGTAAAGCGGCTTGTTCCTCGAGACTTTTCGCCCGGCCGTCCCAGAACTGCGTCTGGTTGTAGAGAGCATTCAAAATGGTGGGGGAATTCCGCTGACCGACGCGGCCCTTGATGCCGATCGAAGCCGGGCGCGCATCTGCGAAAGCGCGCAAAGGATCATGGCAGGTACTGCACGCGACGGTACCATCGGCCGACAGGCGGCCGTCGAAGAACAGCTTCTGGCCGAGAGCGATTTTTTCAGGTGTCTGTAAGTTATCAGGCGGGATTTCCGCGCGAGTCTCGGCCACCGGTAGACCTACTTGGTCGAGGGATCGAGGGCGGCTCAGGGGACCCGCCTTGGGGATTCGTCCCGGTGCCTGCGCCGCCGTTTCCTGGGCATAAACGATGCCGGCCCACTGGCCATCCGAAATTAGGAAGGCCACACCTATGATCCCTATTGAGATCTTTGGTAGATTCATGCGCGCGCCTCCTACAGCACCTCAGCACGAACTATTCCACTCGTCCAAACGGCTTGCCGGACAACTCGGAAGCGCAATATAGTGTCAAGTTGCTTCGACACACCCAGACGGCCATTCGTCATATCCTCAGGCTCCGCCGACAAGAGGCGCAATGTAATCGCAATCTCATAGGGTCTGCGGAGAACGGAATCTCAAATGCGGACGGGGAGACATGCCAACAGACACACACCTTCAGTCCTGTATTGATGAATGCACCCGTTGTCACGCCATTTGCACCACGACCACTCAGTTTTGTCTGGAGAAGTCCGGGCGGTTTTCGGAAGCAAGTCATATCCGGCTACTTCAGGATTGTGCTGAACTCTGCAACACGTGTGTCGATTTCATGCTTCGAGGGTCCGATTTGCACCACGAAACCTGTGGCGTTTGCGCCGAAGCCTGCGTTCGGTGTGCCGTCAGCTGCGAACAACTTGGTGGGGGTAAGGATAAGCAGTTGAAGGAGTGCGCTGAACTCTGCCGGCGCTGTGCTCAGAGTTGTAAGGAGATGTCCGTGCGACACCATTCCGCCCCGGGCGCGCACTAATTCGGGCTACCGCGAGTATTCGACGGTCTTGGCCATTCGTGGGGAGAGCAGGCGCATGGTGATGGATGCGGCTGGGGCGAGGTAAGCGAAAGTCACCCATACCCACATGAGCGTGCCAGCCCATTGTTGGTCCTGAAGAGCCGAAAGATCGAAGAGCCGGTCTGTGGACATATAGGATGGGTAGACTACCCGGTCACAGAACGTGAGAAACGCAGAGAGCGCGTCACACGGCAGTGTGGCGAGGAACAGATAGAGTGGCGCCGACCATTGCGGCAACCTGGCGACACTCGGCCAGGGTTGCACAATTGGCCACCAGAATAATAGTCCCGCTGCCAAGAAACATCCGTGCTCTACTGCATGCCAGACTTCCGAACTCATTCCCAGTTCGAAAACTCTTGGGATATGCCATGCGAGCACGGCGCCTGTTCCCGCCAGCCAACAGATCACGGGGTGAGTGAAACATCGCCCCATCCAGTGTAAAATCTTCGATCGCAATACGGGTCCTAAACTGGTGCGAACGAAACTCTGGGGGAGCCCATGCAGCAGAGTAACGGCTGGAGTTCCTAGCAGTATGAGCGGAGCAGCTACAGTCATTATCAGAAGATGCTGCAGCATGTGCACGATGAGGAGTTCATCATCCAGATTCGCGAACGGAGAAGCCACAGCGATCCATAGCAAGGCCAGTCCGCCGAGAAAGGCGGCAAGGCGCGAACGGGCGATCAGATTTGGAAGAGTGCGGCTAAGATGAATCCAACCGCGTACATAAACGAACGCCGTTCCGACCAAGAACAACGTGATCAGGATGTGTTGAAGGGCAGGAGGCATTTTACCTACTGGCTCGCGCGTGACGCGTCTCGTGCTGGCGGCTGATTCTCAGGATGCAGCGTCTCTAAAAAGGCGACCAGCGCAGCCGTTTCAGCAGGGTTCAAGTTTTTTCCGTAGGCAGGCATGTTGCCACCGCCTTGAATCACCTGGCGGACCAATTGATCGTAGGTGAGTTGCCGCGCCACCCGGTCCAGCGCCGGCCCACGCTCGCCGCCTTCTCCGCCCAGAGCATGGCAATTGTGGCATTGCTTGGCTTGAAACACGAGCGCTCCTTGACGTTCGGTTGCGGTGCGCCCTTTCAGGTACTCGGCCGGTATTGGATCTTTGCTCCACGCGTTCATCACCGGACTCCACGGCGCTACGCCGGCAAGATGCGTGAAAGTCCCCAGCCCTACCGCCAGCAGAAGAATCGTCAGCACCGCGATCGGCCGGCGTTTCCAACTCTTTTCCCCCTCGCCCGAGAAAAACGGAAGAGCCACTAGCACCGCAAGCGCGATTACGGGTCCGATGAGCAATGCCGGAGTTTCGAGCGACGGAGGCAGCAGAGACAACACGGCATAGAGCCATAGGAAAAAGTAGTCAGGTCGCGGAACGGTCTGGATGATGGTTGGGTCCGGCTGGCCGCTCGGTCCGAACGGACCGAAAACGAGAGCGCAAGCAGCCAGGGCGAGGAGAACGAAGCCCGAAAAAACCAGGTCCTTTCCAATGGCCCCTGGGACAAACGGTATACCGTCCTTCTTCGTCAGTTCGTGATATTCCTGCAAGTAGGTCTCGCGGCGAACGATGCGTCCGGGCATCGGCCAGTCGTTTATGCCGAGTTTCAATACCAGAAGCAGGTGGATGCCAACAAACGCAATCAACGATCCCGGTATTACAAAGACGTGCAGCGCGAAGAATCGCGAAAGTGTCGCGCCGGCAATGATGGGACCTCCCAGCAGAAGCTGAACGATCCAGGGACCGAGCACCGGAATGCGGCTCGAGATAGACGCTCCGATGCCCAATCCCCAATAGGCGTCCTGATCGAATCGCAGCACTTGACCGGTGAAGGCCATCCCCAGCGTGAGCAGAAGTAGAAGCACGCCCACAATCCATGTCAATTCGCGGGGGAATTTGTAAGCGCCGAAGAGAAACACCTGCACCATGTGGATGAGGACGATGGCGACCATGAAATTCGAGCCCCATCCATGCAACGCGCGAATAAACCAACCGAGAGCAATTCGATGATTGAGAACTTGCAGGCTGTTCCAAGCTTCTCCAGCGGAAGGCTCATAGATGAGAGCGAGGAGAATGCCGGTGACAAGCTGGAGCATGAACACGGCAAGGGCGGCGCTGCCAAAAACATAAAACCAGCTAGCTGCTTCGCGCGGGACGGGATGCTCCAGCGTTTCGCGCACCGGCGCGGCCAGTTGAAGGCGCTGGTCAAGCCAGGCTCCAATCCGTTTCACGAAGAGAGGTGTGGTCAGGCGCACGGTGATCTCTTGATCGAAACGAGCCAGGCGTTCGGGCTCCCGGTTGTGGGCATCTTACCCGCCTTGATCAGCAGCTTTCTGTCCTCGACTTTATAGGCGTATTCGAACAGCCCGCGCTCAGGAGGTCCGGAAGCGCGCGAGCCATCCTCGTAGTAGACGCCGCCGTGACATGGGCACATGAACAATCCGGATTGCGGAAACCAGTGGACCGGGCATCCAAGGTGCGCGCAGTTTACGGCGAACACCTGGAACTTTTCGCCATTGAGGCGGCGAACCCAGCACGGAATATTCGCGGTTTGTCCGTCGGCCGGATATACGATCGGATTTCGATAGTTGGCCAGCCTCGTCTCACCGGCGGGAAACTGATCCAGCGATCCCAGCGAAAGCCATGACTCGGTCGACGCTCCAGATTCGCGAATCAAAGGAGCGAGCAGATAGCGAACGATCGGCACCCCCAGAACGACGCCAGCAGCTGCGTTGAAGATTACACCAAGCTTTATCAACATCCCGCGTCTTGAAGTTCCCTCAGATACGCTCATTGAAAATCTCCTATCGCCGGGCGCTCACCTGCGATCTCTGCGCGCCGAGCCAGGCCACTACATCCGAAACATCTTCGTTAGTCATCGGCTTCCCAGGGACATTGCTACGCCAATCGGGAGAGCCCAAATCGCGACGCCCGGCGATCACGGTGGTGCGAAGGCCTTGGTCGCTCACCAAAGCCAGATACGAAGGATCCACAATGGAACTGGCGTGTTCGCCCCCGCGGCCGTTGGGCCCATGACATGACGAGCAGTAGGTTTCGTAGACCATCGCGCCACGCGCCGGATCGCTGGGAGCGTCCGACGCATATGGCGGAGGAGTTTCACCATTGAGAACTTCGGGTTTCGCCCAACGCGTTCGAATTCCGCTGATAATCGTATCGATTTGCTGATCTGTCAGCATCCCACCCGAACTCTGCGCGAAAGCCGGCATCGTAGTTCCCAAGACTCCCTTTGCAGTGACGCCACGAATCGCTCCGTCGTTGGCTATCGCCAGGTACACCGGGTCACCCAGTGCGAGGGCCATTCCACCTTTGCCGTCCCGGCCGTGGCATCCGGCGCAATTCTCCGAATACAGGGAGTTGAAGTCGAGTATCTGGTCGGGACGCACCACGGGAGAATCAACCTGCGAGGTCTCGCGAACACCGCACGCCGTGGCGGCGAACATAGATACGACTGCAATCACGGGGCGAATGCTCATTGCAATCCGTCCCTGTCGCGTGGCGCATCTCTCATTCCCGACGCTTCCATGCCTGCTCGCACGGCAAACGGAATTGCTTGCCCCGTTCGTACGCGTTCCTGCCGCGAAACCACGATGCCAGCGACCAGGCCGAATCCGAACTGGGAAAGCACGAACCAGAACCAGTCGATCCGCTGATTGAGAACTGGATTCACGATGTCGAGAACGCTGTAAATCAGACCGGACCACATGATCGGAGCGATGAAACCGCCGAGAAAAATAGGGTTTCGGGGAAACATCGGCAGCATGGCGCCGTACAGCAATCCGACCATCGACGACATAATGAGGTGAAGCGGAACAGCGATCAAGAGAGCGTTCAGATCAAATGCCGCGAGCTGAGCGGTGCTCGCAGTGACGGCTTTCGGAAAGAATCCCGCGACCAGCAGGTTGATCGGATACCAGATACTCGTTCGGCTTACCAGGCCGTACGTCATCGCCAGTAAAGCCATGACCACGCTGCCAGCCAACCCGCCCTTGATGCCCGCCGAAATTGGATAAATCTCGATCGGCAGCCACGCGCGCTTCACGTCCGGCGCGATTTCGATATGGTCGACCTGCTGGCGCGTTGTCGCGATTACCGGGACTTGCGGCGCCACCGCCAACGATTCGTGCGCTTCATGCGGCAAGACCGCTCGGAACCAGCCGATGACGCCCGTAATCGCGAGAACGCCTCCGAGAATGGTGACGGACACGTCGGTCAGCAATCCCGCCGCCACGGTCGTGATACCGAACGCGAGTACCAGCGGCCACGCAGTCGGCGCGGGCATGCTCACGATTCCGGGCGTCGTTTTTGCCGTGGATTCATTTTCCATATCACATACCTATCGCCCAATGATGTAGACCACGGTGAAAACCACCACCCAGACGGCGTCGACAAAGTGCCAATACAACGACAGAACCTCCAGGCGTTCGGCGTGTTCCTGCCTTACCAACCCCAACACACTGAACACGGCGACCGACGATAAGGCGAGGAGGCCGACCGTCACGTGAAACGCGTGAAGTCCGACCAGCGAATAGTAAGTAGTGCCGAATAGATTGGTCTGGATTGTCAGGCCCTCGTCGTAGATCAAGTGGCGCCACTCCAGTGCAGTTCCGGCGAGAAAGAGCGCGCCAAGAATGATGGTGAGAAGCCACCATAGCGCGAAGGTTCTGAGTTTTCCCTCCTGCAGCAACTTGACCGCGAAGTGAATCGTGATGCTGCTCGAGAGCAGGCAAATAGTGAAAAAGATGGGAGGGGAGAGAACGTTCTGAGGCTGTGGTCCAGTTAGGCTCTTGCCAACATAAAACAGGTAGGCGATAACGAAGATCGTAAAAATCGCTGACTCGGCGGCGATGAGGCAATACATCGCGACCTGACCCCGGGAAGGGAGCCTCCAGGGAGGACTTGAGCCCGGTACGGCGAAGGACGCTGCGCTCATAAAACTTTCCTTCTCATTCGTACTTCCAATCCGGATCTTCCGGATGCTTCAGGTCCCAAAGCGGACGCCGGCTATGAACCTCTGGAATAGCGGCGAAATTATAAGCCGGTGGTGGCGAAGCGGTGCTCCACTCGAGCGTCCATGCATCCCATGGATCGTCGCCGGCAACCTCGCCGCGAAAGTAAGACCAAATCAGGTTGACCGCGAAAATCAAAATTCCCGCCGCCTGAAACAGCGATCCCACGCTGACGATGACGTTCCAGATTTCCCAACCGCGCCCCGGCTCGCAAGTGTAGATCCG
>JBEKBK010000190.1:0-14307 GCA_050015435.1 Bryobacteraceae bacterium | reverse complement strand
GTGGAGGAAACCGGGTCAGATACAGAAAGAATCAAAACGAGACATCGATCGCGCTCGCCGCACGCTCAGATCATACGAACCACGCGCTTCGAGGATCGTTCTGCGCATAATTCAGGTGATACATAACCGTTCTGAAGTCATATTGGTCGGGCCGGAGGTCGAACTTCGCCGCCCGCCGGTACTGACTGACGGATGACTTCACAGCCAGGCCACAGCCACGTGAACCGTAAATCTCCCACATCGCCATCGACTCGAACGCGAGACACCATGAATTCACGTACAGGTGGTCACGCGCGTTACTGCACACTTCGGCTGCGTTCCGACCGAGTATGCCGACCATCTCTGGCGCAGTAGTTTGGCCCTGGACGTCGGTCCCGTGGCGGTGACCAGCCGATGGCACTGCTTCGCAGAATCCCTCGTATGGGTCGTCGTATTTGGCTGCCTTTGTAAACCATAATTCACGGGTCGCCAACATCGACACGAACCTTGGCAAATCCATGTATCGCCAGATAGGGGTATCATCAGCGATCGCATCGGGAGGAGAGGGCGTGTCGAGTTCCATTTTAGACGCGCAGAATTAGGCGGCGATGATGTTATTTTCTATAACGACGCTTGACGACCTCCGCGATCTCCGGGTGAAACTCCGCCAGCGGACGTCCGCTCTGATTTTCGACCACCGTCCCGCGAATGATTGCGGCGTTCAGAATTCCGGGAATCAGCGCCAGGAGAAGAGTCGGCATGTTTTAACAAAAATGACGAGCGACCGCGTCCTGGTGTGCAGAGAACATGTGCAGAGAAATGGATAGAATATGGGCAACCATGAAACATCCCCTTGGTCTAGCCATCGTCGCGATTGTCCTCGGCAGCGCGTCTAGCGTTCGCGCCCAGGAAGAGATCACCTTAATCGCCCCGGGCGGCATACGGGCGGCCGTCGAACAACTCATTCCAGGATTCGAACGCCAGACTGGGCGCAAGGTCAAGGCCACGTTCGGCTCGGGCAACGGGACCAAGCGGCAGGTCACGCGTGGAGAAGTCTTCGACGTGCCGATCGTGCAGCCGCCCTATCCGGAAGTGCTCGCGTCGGGTAATGTCGTCGAGAGCAGTGCGAGGCCGCTGGCTAGCATTGCTGTGGGCGTTGCGGTGCGTAAGGGCGCGGCGAAACCCGATCTCTCGACCGCCGAATCGGTCAAGCGGATGCTTCTTGCAGCGAAGTCGATCACGTATCCGGACCCGGCTGGCGGCGCAGCCGCAGGGGTCAGTTTCGAGGAGACCTTAAAGAAGCTCGGAATTGTCCAGCAATTGCATGCGAAGGTCAAACGGGGCCAAGGTGGCGCGGGAGCGATGGCGTTGGTCGCCAAGGGCGAGGCCGAAATTGGAGTGACCTTCCTGAGCGAGATGAGCGATCCCGGTATCGACGTGGTCGGCCCTCTGCCAAGCGATATTTCGGCTCCGACCCGCTTAGTCGGGTTCGTGTCTACCCATGCGAAAGACCCTGCGGGCGCCAAATTGCTACTGGACTACCTGTCGTCGGCCGACGCTGCCGCTGCCTATAAAGCGGTGAAAATGGTCCCCGCGCATTGACCCGTGACGTGTGACCGGTTGATTGGGGGCCGACGGTCACGTCGGCGAGCCGGCTGGTCTTCGCGCGTACACAAGCCGGTCGGGTTCGCTACCTACGGTGAACGCGAATTCATCAGATTCCAGAAATACGATCGCATTTGCAATTTCACTCGCATTTCAAGGGAAGAAGACACAGCCTTGAGGTCGGCATCAGATCGGCCGAGCTTGCCATCCGGGGCTAACCGCGCTGACTCGAATGCTTCGCGATATCAACTCGCCGGAGAGCGTCCAGACGAGTGAAAGCAGTGCAGCGCCTTGAGCACAATGGATGCCGGATTCGCGAAGATCGGCAAAAGCGACTGTCTAGATTGCCGTGCCGCGGATAAGGATCGCGAGATTTCGTTGCTCATTTCCGGCTGGCAGTCGATCATACTGGAGCAATGCGCAGGACCGGACTGTGGGCCGAGCCAGACTTCCTGAGACTTTGGGCAGGGCAGGCCATTTCTCAGATCGGGTCCTGGATTTCGCACGCGGGTTTGCCGCTCACGGCGGTCCTGGCGCTGAATGCTTCGCCCCTCCAAATGGGTATTCTGAGCGGCGTTGGCGCAGCGGCGGTGCTGATCTTCGGCCTGTTCGCCGGAGTTTGGGCGGACCGGCTTCGGCGCAGGCCGATTCTGATCGTGGCGGATCTCGGGCGCGCAGCGGTTCTGGGAACAGTTCCCGTGTTCGCCGCAATGCACAAGCTGACCATGGCGCATCTTTACGCGGTCGCTGCCTTGGTTGGATTGCTGACGGTTCTGTTCGATGTGAGCTATCAGGCGTATGTACCGGGGTTGGTGAGCCGTGAAATGATTCTGGACGCGAACAGCAAACTGGCGCTGGCTGAATCGACGGCTGAGATCGCAGGTCCCGGAATCGCGGGCATTTTAGTGCAATGGCTGACCGCGCCCATCGCGATCCTGTTCGACGCACTCTCCTTTTTGGTCTCCGCCGTATCCATATGGCGCATCCGCAAGCCGGAAGCACGGCCGGAACCCACGCCCGAACCCCATATGGGGCGCGAAATCGCGGAAGGTTTGCGCGCTTCATGGCGGGAGCCGTTGCTGCGAGTGTTGGTCCAGCGAACGGCCACGGCGTCCTTCTTCCTGGGATTCGCCAGCAGTTTGTACATTCTTTTCGCGATCCGGCAACTTCATTTGACCGCCGTTTTGCTGGGTCTGATCATCTCGATCGGAGGGGCGAGCAATCTTCTCGGGGCCGTGCTGGCAGGGCCGCTGGTGCGCCGGTTCGGCTTCGGCCGGACCTTCATAGCCTCAGCGGTTTTCGCCGGAGTAGCGAATCTGGTCGTGCCGCTGGCGCATGGATCGGTCGCGGTGTGCGCGACCATTCTGATTGCCGCGCAATTGGGCGACATCGCATGGCCGATTTACAACATCAACGACACCAGCCTGCGCCAGGCGGTTACGCCGGATCGTTTGCTGGGGCGCGTGAACTCCGCGATGCATTTGGTTTTTCGCGGCATGGTCCCGCTGGGTGCACTCGCGAGCGGGATTATCGCCCAAGCGATCGGAATTAGATCCACTATGCTGATCGGAGCGACCGGATTTCTGCTCTCAGCCCTGATATTAGTCTTCTCGCCCATCCGCGAATTGCAGGAATTGCCTGGAGCCGTGAAAGTAGTCGGCGTCTAGACAATCCCTTTCGGGGCTGTGCTAGGCTGAGTCTTTCATGAGTCAGCCTGCCGCCGCACTCAAGACAACTCCGCTCAATCTCGTCCATCGCCGGTTGGGCGCGAAGATGGTCGATTTCGGAGGCTGGGACATGCCCGTCCAGTACTCGGGAGTCCTGGATGAGCACCACACCGTCCGGCAGAAGGTAGGCGTGTTCGATGTCAGTCATATGGGCGAAATCGAGGTTCAGGGACCCGAGGCCTTGAAGCTGGTCGACTACGTCGCCACCAATGCGGCGTCCAAGTTAAAAGCCGGTCAGGCGCAGTATTCCGCGCTGCTCTATGAGCACGGCGGCTTCGTCGATGACATCCTGGTGCACAAGGTCGCCGACGATCATTATTTCCTGTGCGTGAACGCGGCGAACCAGGACAAGGATTACGAGCATATCGCAGCGAACAACAAGTTCGACGCGAAGGTCGAAAATGCCGGACCGCGCTATGCGCAGATCGCGATCCAGGGTCCGCGCGCGCTGGAGACGCTGCAGAAACTCACGCCTCTGGACCTCGCGCCGATCCGTTATTATCACTTCGTCGACGGAACCGTTTCGGGCGTGCCCGCGCGCATCGCCCGCACCGGTTACACCGGCGAGGACGGATTTGAAATTTATGTTCCGCCGGCCGAAGCTGCGCGTTTATGGGAAGAGATTTTCGCCGCCGGCGCGGAGTTCGGAATCAAGCCCACGGGATTGGGCGCCCGCAACACGCTGCGTCTGGAATCGAAGATGGCATTGTACGGCCATGAGATCGACGCCACGATCACGCCCTGGGAGGCTGATCTGGCATGGATCGTTAAGCTGGATAAGGGCAATTTCATCGGCCGCGACGCACTGATAAAGCAAAAGGAGCAAGGCGTAACTCGAAAGCTCATCGGTTTCGAGATGAAGGGCCGCGGCATCGGCCGCGACGGTTATGAGATCTGCGTGGATGGTGTTCCCGTCGGTTGGGTCACCAGCGGAGGCCCCGCGCCGACATTGAACAAAAACATCGGGCTCGGTTACTTGCCCACTCACCTGGCCGAAATCGGACGAACCATTCACGTGATCGTGCGCGGCCAGGGTGTGGAGGCGGTAACGGTCCCGACTCCTTTCTACAAACGAGCCAAATAGGACATGTACCCTGAAAACTTCCGCTATACAAAGGAACACGAGTGGGTGAACGTTGAGGGAGACACCGGCACCATAGGGATTACCTCGCATGCTCAGGAAGAACTGGGCGATATCGTTTACGTCGACCTGCCCAAGATCGGCGCCATTGCCGAGAAGGGCAAGTCGATCGGGTCCGTCGAATCGGTGAAGGCCGTGAGCGACATTTACTCGCCGGTATCCGGTGAAGTTGTTGCTATCAATGATCTTCTCAGCACTTCTCCGGAAAAGCTGAACGAAGATCCGCACGGAGTTGCGTGGCTTGTTAAAATCAAGTTGTCGGCGCCTGGTGAAGTCCAGGAACTCCTCTCTTCCGCCGATTACCAAGCCTACGTAGGAGCCGAGTAATCCGAATTGCGATACCTACCGAAGTCTGATCTGGAACGACGCCAGATGCTCGATACCCTTCGCGTCTCGCGCATCGAGGACTTGTTTGCACATTTACCCAAGGAGGTGCTGTTCGAGCGGACGCTCGATATTCCTCCCGGCAAAAGCGAATACGATATTGTTGACTATTTCCGCGCCCGCGGAGCCGAGAACGCGAACGGATACGCCAGCTTTCTGGGAGCGGGCGTCTACAATCACTACCGGCCGATCCTGGTGGACACGGTGGTGTCGCGCGGGGAGTTCCTAACCTCCTACACTCCGTATCAGGCCGAGATCGCGCAAGGCACGCTCACGACGATCTTCGAGTTCCAGACCATGATCTGCCAGCTCACCGGCATGGAGGTGGCCAACGCATCCATGTACGACGGATCTTCGGCGGTGCCGGAAGCCGCCATGATGGCGATGCGCGTCACCAATCGCGACCGCGTTTTGATCGCACGGACCGTTCACCCGGAATATCGCGAAGTGCTCGGGACCTACGCCAAGCATTCGGGCATGCCGGTGGAGGAATTCGGCTACGACGCGGAATCCGGATTGATTGATCTGGCCGATCTCAAGGGCAAGCTGGACACCAAGACTGCGGCAGTCATCATTCAATCGCCGAACTTCTTCGGAATTGTGGAGAACGTGAAGGAAGCCGCCGCGCTCGCGCATTCCAAGGGCGCGCTGCTGGTATTTCTTTTCTCCGAGGCGGTCTCGCTGGGGCTGCTGGAGCCGCCGCGCGATGCCGATATCGTGGCGGGTGAACTGCAATCCTTCGCGATTCCCCCGAGCTACGGAGGTCCGTTCGCCGGCATCCTCGCGTGTAAGGAAAAATTCATCCGCCAATTGCCGGGAAGGCTGGTCGGGGAGACGACGGACTCCAACGGCAATCGAGCGTTCTGCCTTACGCTCGCCACGCGCGAGCAGCATATTCGCCGCGAGAAAGCCACGTCGAACATCTGCACTAACCAGGCGCTAATCGCCCTGATGGCAACCGTTTTCATGACCATCTACGGCAAGGAAGGGCTGCGCGAGCTGGCTAAGCAGAATCTGGCGAAGGCGCATTATCTTGCCGGGAAGCTCGAACGGCGGTTTAGCGGGCCGTTCTTCAACGAGTTCGTCGCCATGGGCAACGGCCGCAAAGTGGAGGAAGTGAACCGCGACTTGGAAGGCCAGAAAATCATCGGCGGGCTGCCGCTCGATCGGTTCTATCCGGAGCTGGCAAATACCGCCCTGCTGTGTTGCACGGAGATGAGCCGGCGTCCGCAAATGGACGCCGTTGCTGATGCGTTTGGTTATGTGAAGTGATCGCGTTTGGAAACGGAAAATGATTAAAAAGGTTCGGTCGCATATCACCCAAAATGAGCCGCTCCTGTTCGAGCGGAGCTCGCCCGGGAAGATGGGCTATCAGCTTCCCGACCTCGACGTACCGGCGGTTGACCCAGCTTCCGTGCTCGGAGCAGGGAACACGCGCAAGGAAATCAAGGATTTTCCGGAAGTCAGTGAAGTGGACGCGATCCGCCATTTCACGCGCCTGTCGACATGGAATTACGCGATCGACCATGGCCTGTATCCGCTGGGCTCGTGCACGATGAAGTACAATCCCCGGGTCAATGAGCAAGTAGCGAGGATTGACGGGTTGGCATGGATCCATCCTTATCAGCCTGACTCCCTCGCCCAGGGCGCGATGGAAATCATGGCCGAGCTCGAGCGGTGCCTGGCCGAAATCACGGGCATGGATGAGGTCACCCTCCAGCCCGCGGCCGGAGCGCATGGTGAGCTGACGGGAATTCTGCTGGTGCGCGCGGCGCTGGAGGCTCAAGGCAATCCGCGCAAGAAGATCCTCATCCCGGATTCGGCGCACGGTACGAATCCTGCCACGGCCCGAATTGCGGGCTACGCGGTGGAGAACATTGCCTCGAACGATCGCGGCATGATGGACATCGAGGCGCTAGCGCGCGTCGTGAATGAAGACGTTGCGGCGCTGATGGTCACGAATCCGAACACCGTTGGCGTGTTCGAGGAGAACATTACCGAGGTCGCGCGTATTCTGCACGCCAAAGGCGCCATGGTCTATATGGATGGCGCCAACATGAACGCACTGGTGGGCATTTCGCGCCCAGGTGATTTCGGCGTCGACGTGATGCACCTGAATCTACACAAAACATTTTCCACTCCGCATGGCGGAGGCGGACCCGGATCGGGCGCGGTCGCGGTGAAGAAGCACCTGGAACCGTATCTGCCGTTGCCGCGCATGAAGCGCACCGGCGATCAGTGGACCTGGGACTATGACCGGCCCAAGTCGATCGGACGTGTCCGTGCGTTCTACGGGAATTTTGGCGTGCTGGTGCGGGCCTTGGCGTACATCATGGCTCACGGCGGCCCTGGATTGAGACGAGCCACCATGGACGCACTGCTCAACGCGAACTACCTGCGGAAACTGATCGAGCCGTACTACGAGATCGCTTATAAAGCGCCCAGCATGCACGAGTGCGTGTTCAGTGATGACCGGCAAGCGAAACTCGGTGTCAATACCGGAGCGATCGCCAAGCGACTGATCGATTACGGATTCCACCCGTACACGGTGAGCTTTCCGCTGATCGTGCACGGTGCGTTGATGATCGAGCCGACAGAGACCGAAGGGAAAGATGAGCTGGACTTGTTCGCCGACGCGCTGATTTCCATCGCGCAAGAGGTTGAACAGAATCCCGAGCTAGTGCTGAAAGCTCCCTACTCGACGCGCACGTCCAAGGTTGACGAAGTAACTGCCGCGCGCAAGCCGATCGTGCGCTGGCAACGTCCGGTGTCGGCAACTGCGGCCGACTAACTAGCCATCACAACAGCTTGAGTCGTTTGAGGTCGTCCTCGGTCCAGCGCGCCTGCGTCTCGATCATTGACTTGAGGGTCTTGATGGTGAAGGTGTCTCCCGCTCCGTGCTGCGCTACGGTCACGCGTCTACCGTCCGGATGGCGGTAGCGCTGATGAGAACCCATTTGGCGGACGAAAAGGAAGTCATCATGTTTAAGCGCGGCGATCAACTCCCGGGCGGTGAGCGACCGAAGGCCACGATAGTCGATGGCCATGGTTTAAACAGTGACGGCGATGCGGGGCTCCTCCTCGGATATCTCGTGCACCTCAACTGCGTCGCAGGGCCCTTCAGGTAGCTGTTTTCCTTCCTCGAGGAATTCTTGGACGATCATTCGAACCACCTGATTGATGTTATGAAGGGCTTCTGCTCGGGTTCGTCCGGATGTTGCGCCGCCCAGGCTCTCCAGAGCTGGGCAATAGGCGTGCCAGGCCGGATTACCGTCGGCGTCTTCGTCCGGTTCCACCACCACTTTGAAGCTGTAGGTCTTCATAAACAATCCTAAACCCGGCCGCTTTCAGTGTAGCTGCGCGGTGGCGCCGGACGCTAATTCCCGCCGGCTTGCAGATAATTGCGGAGCACTTTATCGACGTAATTCTGTGTCTCGCGATACGGAGGGAGGCCCTGGTAACGATCGACAGCGCCAGGTCCAGCGTTATAGGCAGCTAAAGCCTTGACCACGTCGCCGTCATACTTGATCAGCAAGTCCTGCAGCAGCTTGGTGCCTGCATCGATGTTCTGTTCCGTATCGGATGGATCGGCGGACAGGGCTCGCGCAGTGCCCGGCATGAGTTGCATCACGCCGAGGGCGCCCTTCGGAGAGACCGCGTCCGGGCGGAACGCCGACTCGACCTTAGCCACGCTCTCCACGAGTTTGACGAAGTTCGGGGGACCCACCCGCTCGGCCGCGTTATGAACCAGGGCTTTTGGATCGGCGGGCGCGGGCGGTTTCACCTCGGGAGCGGGCGCGGGTGGGGGAGGTGGTGGTGGAGGCGGTACGTAGTCCTCGGACTCGAACCCCTTCACCTGATCGGCCGCAAGTTCGGTAACTCCGCCCGTCTTATCGAACAGTCGCACGGTACCATCCGCGCTCTCGTGATGGTCTATGTGAATACGGGACCCACTCGAGAGGATGGCGTACTCGCCCGCCAGGGCAGGGGCCACCAGCAACGAGGCGCACGTCAAGTATCTGAGAAAGCTCACTCTAAACCAATGACGAATCGAGGCTCCGGAACGTGCAGGACTACCTCGCGTACAGTGGGGCGATTGAAACCATCCCCAGACCCACCACAAAAAGAGCGATCATGATCCCCAGAAGCATTCGCACGCGCGCGTTGGCGCCCTTAAACTCATGCCAGATCAGCAGCCCCCACAGCGTGCTCACGAGCGTCGCGCCCTGGCCTAAGGCATAGCTGATCGCGGGCCCGACCTGCACCGCAACCGGCGTTCCGGCCGCCGCGAAGTTCGAGATCGCGCCCACCATCCAGATTGCGCCGCCCGCCAGTCCCAGTAGATGTTGTTTCCGGGTTCCCGTGAAATACTGCTTCAGTTCCACAGGTTCTCCTTGCACGGGAAACGTGGCGAAGAACGGAACGTAAAGCAGCGTGGAGAGCAGCACACCGAATCCGAACAGCAGTGCCATGCCATAAGGCGCGACGCCTGTTTCGCCTTGTCGCCCGATCTCCACCAGCGGATAAAACAAGCCCATCAGGATTCCGCTGACGACGCTGAGAAGGATACCCCTCAGGGCGGCACTACCTTGTTGCCGTGACGGACGGGACCTCGAACGAGGGTCCGGCTGGAACGCCGCTTTCGCGGCTTTCTGCTGCGCTTCCACGTAACTGCTGTATGCGAAAGCATTTACCACGATCGCCACCACCACCAGGAAGGCTCCGCCGAACAGGAGAAACGGATTACCTTGTGGGTTCAAGGAGAAATTCAGCACGACTCCGATCACCAGCGCGAGTCCGATGGCGATAGGAAACGCGACCGCCATGCCGGATACCGAGATCGCGGCTACCAGCAGTATGTTGGCCAGATTGAACACCGCTCCGCCGGCCAGGCCGTAGGCCATCTGCCGTTTTGCGGCGATGAGTAAATTGTCTTGAAACGTGAGCTCTTTCGGTAATATCGACCCGAAGGTGAAGGCGGCCACGATGGCGCAGAGCATCACTCCAAACGAGTAATCGTAGTAGAACAGCTCGAACCGCCACTTGCCCGTCAGCTTTTGCGTATTGGCCCAGGATCCCCAGCAGAACATCGACAGGACCAGCACCAGCAGCGCCGCGAGGTATGTCGTTGGCAGAAGCATGCGCGGTCGGCCGTGAAGAGGCTAGTGTCCGCCGCCGGCGGGCGCGTCTTCCGCCACCTTCAGCGGGAAATGCGCTCCGGGAGGAATCGGCACCAGCATCTGCTCCTTCCGGTAAATCAAAGTGGAGGTGTTGTAACTGGCGATTTCAAAGCCGTGTCCGTGCGTGATGGCGTCAGTGGGGCAAGCCTCAACGCAATAGCCGCAGAAAATGCAGCGATTGTAATCGATGTTGTAGACTTTGGCGTACCGCTCCCCGCCGCTGATGCGCAACTCCTCGGTGTTCTCCGCGGCTTCGATATAGATGCAATCGGCCGGGCAAGCCGCCGCGCAAAGAAAACAGGCGACGCACTTTTCCAAGCCGTTATCGTCGCGCTGGAGCTGATGAACGCCACGAAAACGCTCCTGAAACTTCGCGGGCGCTTCCGGGTAATCTTCGGTGATCGTGGGAGACATCATCTCCTTGAACGTCACGCCCATACCCTTGGCTATCGCGCCGGCGCCGCTGAACACTTCTGAGATTTTCGCCATTTTGTGACTCTGAGTTTTAAGCTCTAGGTTAACGCAGCTTCCCCCGGAAGCTCAATTTTTGGACCCTCAACCAGCCTTCCACTCCGGGACATGGTCCTCCGGCCGGAACGTTTCCACGCCGGCTCGTTTGCCGAGCGCCTCGAACTCGTGCTTTGAGAAACCGGTTGTAGATAAGGAAATCATCCCGTCCGGTTCCACCAGAAATAGCGACGGCACGTGGGTAATGCCGAATCCGTTGCTCGCGGGATACCCCTCGGATTCGCGATCGAGAAGAGTCGGAATGGAGAGCCCCAGGTTCTGCTGGAACCGGCTGGTCCCACGGGCGTCGTCTTGAGAGATGGAGACCACTTGCAAAGATCCCTTCGAAACGCGCTCGATGTAAGGCATCGCCATCTGGCAAACGGGACAACTGATCTTGTACAGCACCACCAGCGCCGGCCCTTTGGCAAGAATTTCGGAAAGCCCGCGCTTTCCCCCGGCCATGTCGTCCAGCGTGAAGGCCGGCGCCTTGGTTCCCGAGGTCAACATTATTCGTCCTTTTGATGGTCCTGCACAAAGCTCAAAATATCGAAATGCTTGATCTCGCGGCCCGGGAAGTAACTGTTGACGGCGTCCTGCTCGTCGGAAAACACCTCGAAGATGGTATGAAGCTTGGTGAGCAGCAGCAGTTCAATATTACGCTTGTTGAGATTCAGTAGCTTCAGCGCGCCTCCGCCTTTCTTGAGCGTGGTGAAGCAAATGACCATGCTACCCAGCCCCGTGGAATCGATGTAATCGACATGTTGCAGGTTGAGGATTACATTGAAGCGGCCGGCCGCCGCCAGTTGAGTCACCTTCTCGCGCACAGTGCTTGCTTCGCCCACGGTCAAGCGGCCCTTCAGATTCAGGATCGTGACCCCTTCGCGCACTTCTTCACGGATTTCGAAAGCCATTCGCTTCCCAGTGTAGCGGACGTCCTAGGCCAGGGGCTCGGCTGCGACCGTCGGTTCCGTCGCCGTTACGTCCACAGATGAGGCAGCAGAGGGAAGCAAAATCGTGAATCGCGTCCCTTCACCTTCGGTGCTGGCTACATCGATCCGCCCACCATGCACCTCGACGATCCACGCGACGAAGCTCAGCCCAAGCCCCAGGCCTTGGGCGGCGTTGGTTTGGGCGTTTCGCACGCGATAAAACCGATCGAAAATATGAGGCAGATTCTCGGGCGGGATTCCATACCCGGTGTCCTCGACCACCAGACGGACCCACCCGGGCGCGTCATCGATGCGAGCAGAAACGTTGATCGAACCGCCCTTAGGCGTGTACTTCACCGCATTCGAAAGGAGATTCGAGAGAAGGCGTTCCATCTGAACGCGGTCGGCCAGGATGTTCACTTCCTGCTTAAGATTCGCTGTCAGACTCAGCCCCTTCTCTTCCGCGGGAATTTGGAATTGATCGACGATATCGGTGGCCACCTCGGCTAAATCGAGCGCTGTTTTCTGAAGCACGACTTGCCCGGATTCGGCCTGGGAGAGCAGCAGCAACGCGCGGACGATGCTCGATAGCTGCTCCACGGCTTCGAGCGAATTAACGATGGCATCGCGATACTGCTCGGGCGTCTCCGCCGTGAACAATGCGACTTCGAGCTGGCCGCGAATCGCGGTGAGCGGGGTACGCAGCTCGTGCGAGACGTCGGTTGAAAAGCGGCGGATCTGCTCGAAGTTTTGATTGAGCCGCGCGGTCATCAGATTGAAGCTTTCAATCAGGTGATCGAGCTCATCGCCCGCGTTCCGCAAAGGAATCTGCAGCGAGAGGTTCGCTCCTGTGATGTTTTGCGCGGCCATCGCCACGTCGTTCACCGGCCGTATCGCAGGACCGGCGAGCCACCATCCGAACAAACACGCCAGCGCGAGCATCACCGGCATCAGCAGAAGATAACCGCGCGTAGTATTGTCCACGGTGTGGTAGCCGGGGGCCAGGGATCGCCCGATCGCCAGGAAATACCGCTCTTTGTGCTCGTCGAGGACCGCGCCGGCCTTGATCATGTACGGCGTCCCATCCTTATCGCGCCGGACGTGTATTTCGCTGCCTGGATTATGATCCGCGTCGTTCGGAAGGTTCAGAATCCGACCGATCTCTTCGGGTGAATCGAATCCGATGGACGCGTAGATGTCGGAGTTTTGCAGGACGTTGCCCTCGGAATCCGTAAACAGGTAGACTCGCCGTAGGCGTTCCACAATGAAATCTTCCTCGGGATCCGTGGCATCGTAAACCCAAACCGGCTCTTCGTGGCGAATCTGCAGATACCCTTTGGTGGCGTCCCAGTCCGCGTCCACCGTAGTGCGGGATTCACTAAGGAGTTCATCTCTGAGAATCTGGCGGAAAAGCAGGCCGACCACGCCGAGCAGCACGGCGAAAAAGAGAACGTAACTCACGGCGAGACGGAACCGTAGTCCGCGCAGGAAGTGCGCGCGCAGCTTGGGAACACCGAAGACTCTGGTAAATCGCGCCATTTAGTAAGGCCGCTGATAAACGCAGATGAACGCGAATAAGTTGTTTGGCTTTGATCGGCGTTTATCAGCGTTCATCCGCGGCTGGTCCTTTAGTTGGCTCTCTCCAGCGCCGGAGTTTTATCCGGCAAGTCCAGCATGTAACCGATCCCGCGCACCGTCTGGATCATCTTCACCGGCCACTTATCGTCGATCTTGCTGCGCAGGTGGCGGATGTAAACATCAACGATGTTGGTTAACCCGTCGTAGTCCATATCCCACACGTGTTCCACGATCATGGTCCGGCTAAGCGGCCGTCCTCGATTGCGCATCAGATATTCGAGAATGCTGAATTCTTTGGGAGCGAGCTCGATATTCTCGGCGGCTCGCGTCACCTTGCGCCGGATACAATCGAGCGTCAGGTCGCCCACTTGAAGCCGTTCCGGCGTGGGCTGGCCGCGCCGCAAAAGCACGCGCACGCGGGCGAGCAATTCCACAAAGGCAAAGGGCTTGACCAGATAATCGTCCGCGCCGCCCTCGAGCCCCTTTACGCGATCGTCCACTTGATCGCGGGCGCTGAGAATCAGAACCGGCGGACTCGTTTTCCGGTTGCGGACCTTCTGCAGCACGGACAGCCCGTCCACATCGGGGAGCCCTAAGTCCAGGATAATCAGGTCGTATTCAGTCGCGTGGACCATATCCATGGCGGCGCCGCCGGTGTTCGCTACGTCCACGGCGTAGCCCGCGCTCTCAAGACCGCGCGACAAGAAATCGGCAATCCGTTTTTCGTCCTCGACGACCAGAATCCTCATAATTAATTTTACCGGTTATCGGGCGGTCTTGATGCGATAATCCTCAACCGCCGGCATCGCCACCACCCGGCACATTTCGAACAGCCGGGACCGGGCCCGCATCCCGATCATCTCCGCAAGAGTCTTCTTGTACACGGGCGTCCCTCCGGCGCCGGTGTACTCGACTTTCGAGCCGGTCGCCTCTGGATCAGGCAAATTCGTTGTCGCGATCAGCGGCTTCCGCTGATTGCAGCGATAGGTGATGATCGCGGTTACCGTATCTTCCACCCATTCGGTGACGCGATGCGCCCCCAGGTCATCGAGCACCAGCACCTCCGCGTCCAGCGCCGAACGATACGCCTCGCGATCGCTTCCGCCCGAAGTCGCGTCATAACCGGAGCGGATGCGGTCGAGCAGATTCTGATAGTCGAAGAACACGCATTCGTGGCCTTTGTCGAGCAAGGCCTTCATTGCGCCGACGGCCAAGTGCGTTTTGCCGGAGCCGGGGTCACCCACCAGCAGCAGGCCCGGCGGATGCACTCCGGG
>JBEKBK010000189.1:0-14343 GCA_050015435.1 Bryobacteraceae bacterium | reverse complement strand
GGGACCTGAAGATGCCGCAAGCGTTCGGTGCGATCCCCGGATGCGACTGTCGCGATGGCCTGGCGAGCGGTGCCGATGGGATCGTAAGAACGGTCATAGGCGCGGCCCGCGCGCGCGGCGACTTCATTCTCGTCGTTTGGATATCCAGGCGAGCCGACGACCCGGAAAGCCCGGACCATCTGCTGAATCACTTCGTCACGAGTGGTTGCGCGCGGGCCGCTGAACACTTCGCGGAGCACGTCCGGCGAGGGCTGCCCGACTGACATGTTGCCCGTCGTCGACATCATCGAGGTGAGAGAGCGAACATGGTCCGGATGCTCGATGGCCATCGTTTGCGCAATCGCGCCTCCCATGGACGCGCCGACAACATGCGCCTTCTCGAAGCCGAGCACGTCCAGCAATCCCACCGCATCGGCAGCCATATCCGAAAGCGTGTACGACACCGACGACAGGTCGCCGGCGAGCGCCGCAGGCAGGTCCGGAGGCGGGGCATCAGTCAGGTGTGTAGAGAGCCCGACGTCACGATTGTCGAAGCGGATCACTTGCAGACCAAGGTCGACGAGGGCATGGCAAAACCCGTCCGGCCAATGAATGGATTGAGCGGCGATCCCCATGATCAGCAGCATTACCGGCGCGTCGGGATTCCCGAAGCGCTGGTAGGCGATGCCGATCCCGGCTGGCCCGACCTTTAAAGCCTTCTCGTCCACGATAGACGCATCAAACCCGTTCACCAGCGCTGACATGCAGCCCTCCCTCCGCCGCAGCCACGCCTCTGGGAAGCATGCGGCTTTGTTGCGATACTACCCGAAAACAAACTCGAAATCTAGTTTTGTTTTCAATGGTTTAGGTTTGTTGTATTGAAAACAGAAGGGCGAAAATGTCAAGCCGCTCCATGAGTTGGACCTTCACCAATACGGCTCGACCCGCTTATAGTCCGGCATTTGTGAGTAGCTTCCACGCCGTGGGCCAACTGAAACGTTCGAGATACAGCTCCCGGCCCGCATCACCCAATTGCCGTCTGAGACCCGGATCGTTCAGCAGCCGGAGGACGGCCCCGGCGAACTCTGCGGGATCGTCCGCGATGATCAGATGCCTCCCCGATTGGGCGCCCAATCCCTCTGCCCCGATCGTCGTGGAAACCACGGCACGACCGGCAGCCCAAGCTTCGAGAATCTTGAATCGCGTTCCGCTACCGGAGAGAAGCGGGACCACGCAGACTTTCGCTTCGGCGAGCAAACGAACAGCATCACTCACCGGTGATATGATGCGGATGCGCGCATCACCGGCAGCAACGGCTTCGACGCCAGGAGCGTTAGAGCCTGCGAGACGCCACTCGATTCCGGGACAAGAATCCCGCACCTGCGGCCACACCCGCGACCGAAACCATCGCACCGCTTCAACATTCGGGTGGTATTCAAGGTTTCCACTGAAAACGATGCAGTCAGCCTCTGGCACATTAGGGCGGGCGATCTCCGGCAACGCATTCGGGAACACGTGGACGTTAGAGTGCTTCACTCGCCGCCGATCCTGTTCAGAGGCGACGAGTAGCACGTCGAACTGCGGTAGCCATTCGGCCTCCAGCCGGCGGTAAGCCGCGGCGAAACGCCGGAACGCGACGGATTCCAGGCCCTTCGTCGCAAGTGCGTGAGACGCGGAGAGCTCACTTTCGATGTTGTGCAGATCGAGCACCAGGCGCTCAGTGTGCGGGCGCAACGTTCGAGCGTATGGCGCGCACCAGAAATGCTCGATCACGGCGACTTGATAGCGCCTTTCAAGGTACGGAGCAAGCTGCGCCTCAAATCCCGAATAGCGGTCCAACAGCGGAGGACTGCCCTTCAAGAACCTTACGCCATTCCGCCAAAGGCGCGCGGTCATCGTCGTGGAATGATGCGGAAGTGTGAACCTGGCGACTTGAACCTGGTAGCGCCCTTGCAGATACGCGAGCATCGAGGCTGACCGCAATCCGCCGCCTCCAGTCCCAGGAACTGGGGCCTCCGGGGTGAGGAACAGCGCGCTATTTTCGGAACCGGCGCCTGGCTTCGTCATACACTTCACGCGTCCGTTCGGCCGTGGTCCGCCAGGAAAACTGTGCGGCACGTTCCAACGCGCGCTCGCGCACTTGCGCGAAGCTGGAGGGGGCATCCGCGACCGCGCCGAGCGCCGCGACCAATCCGCGCGAATCTGACCCATCCACCTGTACCGCAGCTCCTCCAGCTACTTCCGTGATGGCCGGGTCACGTGAGGTGATGACCACGGCTCCGCATTGCATCGCCTCGAGCACCGGCAATCCGAAACCTTCATACAGCGACGGATAGACCACTGCCAAGGCGCCGGAGTAAAGCCGCGGCAGATCCTCTTCCGGCACCGCGCCTAAGACTCGAAGGCCGGGCTCCGGCTCGGGCGCCCGAAAATCCGCACGCGCGCGCCCCGCCAGGACCATTTCGATATTCCGCGTTTTCCGTACTTCGCGCCATGCCTCGAGCAGACAGGCGATGTTCTTGCGTGGTTCAAGCGTCCCTACGAACAGGAAATACGGCATTGCCGCAGGGGCCACGGTGATCGGTCGAAACTGAAGCGACGCGGCGAGGGGTACGGCGGCCACTCGATCCGGCATTAAGTGAAAGCGTTGAATCGCCGCTTTTCGGATTGCTTCGCTCGGAGTGATTATCATCGTTGCCAGGCCCATCCTCAACAACAGGCCAGTCCGGCGGCGAACGCGTCCCGCGTCGGGCTGCCACGCGCGATCGAGCCACGGCGAGAGGTCGTGCACGGTCATGACGCTCGGCCGGGACGGGAAATAGGGGACGGCGAAGTCGGTGCCGTGAAACAAGTCGATTCCCCGGCGCATCATTTCGTGTTGGAGTCCCCACAGCCACCACCGGCGCGTCGCGAGCGTTTGCGGGCGCTCGCCTTTCTGGAGATTGGGCAGCGTGCACTCCGGAACCGCGACCGGCTGGTCGGAGAGAAGCCAAAATTCATCATCGGGAAAATGCTCCGCGAGCGATCGCGAAAGCTCCAGAGTGTAGCGCGCCACGCCGCCGGGCGAAGCCGCCAGGGATGTGGCGTCGAGGGCGATGGTCACGTGGCTAGTGTAGGATAACATCGTGGGCGTAGAGAACCCGAATCCACTGGAAGAACTGGAACGGCTGGATCAACAGGTCGAGTTGGTGAACGACCTGGAGGCTCTAAAGCCGATCTTCTACCGCATCGATGAAATCGCCAAGCGGAACCCGAGTGACTTCGACGTCCAACTCATGGTCGGGGACGTCAAGCAGCATCTGATCCAACGCGGCACGCGTCTGAAGCACCAGTCCCCAGCGGTCGCCAGGACACCGCCGCCCCCGGCCGCACCAGCGCCGCCAATTCCCGGCGCCCCTAGGCCTGCGAGCACAAGACCATCCGAGACTTCGGCGGCCCGGTTCGAAAAAGCCCGCTCCGAAGGGCCGTTGACCACTGCCGAGCAAGCGCGGCCGGCCGAGCCTGTGCTTCCAACGGCCCCACCCGCGCCTCCCCGGGTGACACCGCCAGCAGGATCGCGGCCGGAACCGCCGAAGCCTGCGGCTAGACGGGCCGAGCCTCCGCCTCCACCGCCGCCGCGGCAAAATCCCCCGCCATCCGCCCGAAAGCCAGCGCCTCCGCCGCGCTATCCCACGAACTGGAAACGAGCCTTGGTGCTGGGGGCGATCGCGGGATCGATCGTTTCCATCCTATTAATCGCGCTTCTGGTAAATCAGGCTCGAAAACGGAATTTATCGAAAGATGCGGCCGGTACCGGCGGCGCGCTGCAAGTCCAGGTGACCACCAGCCCGCCGGGCGCGACAGTACGCATCACTGGCACGCAGGCAGGTGCGGGTGAAACGCAATGTACTTCAGCGTGCCAAGTGTCCCTCGCCCCAGGCACGTATTCCGTGACCGCTTTTCTGGATGGCTATGAACCCGCCGCGAGTAGTCTCAACGTTGTGGCCGGGCAGCCCGCGTCGGTCGATCTGACGCTCGCGCCGGCAGCACAAGCGGTGCGTATCTTGACCGATCTCGACCAGGGAAAAGTCGCTCTGGATGACCAGCCGCCCGCCTACCTGCAAGAGGGCCAATTTGTCATGGATAGAGTCGCGCCCGGCGTGCACACGGTCAAGGTGACGGGCAGGTCCGGAGACGCGACGTTCTCCTTCGAAGTTGCCGATGCGAAACCTCCCGTGGTTTCCGGTCCAGTCACGACGCACAATTTGATGGCGGTCCTGGTTTCAAGTCTGGGAAACCAAGGCCGGGTCGTCACCAGTTCCGGACCACTCAAACTTGCGTTAAACGGGCAGCCAGAAGCGGACGCGACTCCGGCCGGGACCGACCTCACGGGTTTCCAGCCCGGAGTCAACGAGATTGTGGTGGGCGAGCGGAATATGAAGGAAAGCTTCGGTCCGGCACCGGCGCTCACGGTCTTCCTCAAGTCCGACGTCAACAGCGGCACGCTGATCGTTTCTGCCGGCGAGGATGACGTGCACGTGTTTCTCAACGGCAAGGAATACCGCCGTCGCACGCAGCGCGGACAGATTCGGATCCCAGCCCTAGGTCAAGTGGCGGTTCGGGTGGCGAAGGACGGTTTTCAGGACGAAGCGGAGCAAACCGTGGACGTAAAGAAAGGCGCCGAGGTCCGTCTGGAATTCAAGCTGAAGCCGATGCCGCAACTGGCCATGCTCCAGATTCGTGGGGCTACCGCCGGCTCCGACGTTTTGCTGGACCAGAAGAGCATCGGAACGGTCGGCGCGGATGGAACGTTTACGTTCAACACGGTTCCTCCCGGCGATCGCGTCATCGAATTGCGCCGCGACCAATTCCAACCCAAGCGGCTTCAGCGGAGTTTCAAAGCGGGTCAGGCCCTGGTGCTCACGGGCGCCGACGTCATCCTCGCGGCCAGCAATGCGACGATCCGCTTGACGCGGAATCCGGCGGGTGCGACCGTCACTTACCGCCGTGCGGACGAAACTGCGACCCATGAGGTCACCAACAACCAACTGGACCTTCCAGCCGGGAATTATGTGTTCTTGGCGAAGGCCCCGGGCTATGCCGATCGTACCGAGCGCGTGCAGGTTGCCGCCGGCGAGACACACAGCCTTGAGCTCGCTTTAGCGCGGGAACGCATCCCGGTGGCTGCTGCTCCTGCCGCGGTTGCGGGAGGGATAGGCGATTTCGAAGACCCCTCCGCCTGGAAGAAAGAGGGCGAGCTCTGGGTGCATCGGGGCGGCGGGTTCATTCCGTATAAGTTACCGTCCAAGGGAGTATTCGAGTTCACTGTGGAACTCCTTAAAGGCGGAAGCGTGTTTCGAGGTGGGCGTATCCGTTGGGCGGTACAGTACCTCGATGCGAAGAATTATCTTCTGTTCGAGCTCGACAAGAAAAACTTCTGGGCTGAGGTGGTCGAGAAGGGCAAGAAACTCGAGCGCGCCAAGACCCAGCACGATCTCGAAAAGCAGAAGGCCTTCACCATTCAGATCGACTCATCCGCCGAGCACCTAATCACGAAAGTCCGCAACGGGGAGGAGTGGCTGGTGCTGGACTCCTTCTCTGAGCCGGGTCGCGATTTTACCAAAGGAAAGTTCGCTTTCCTGATTCAGGGCAACGACGAGATCGGGGTTTCGGACTTTAAATTTACACCGAAGTAGATGCCAACCCGGCGACGTTTTCTGAGCGCCGCGCTGGTCGGATTGACGGCTAAAGCGGAGCGGCCGATCGCTGGAGGATTCGTCAACGACGGATTCCCCGTGGGCCATCGGATCCGTGACAAGGCCCGCTTTAATTCACCTTCTCGAACCGAAAAATTTCCTATCGTCATCGTGGGCGGCGGGGTCGCTGGACTGAGCGCGGCCTGGCGTCTGGTCCGGCGCGGTTTTCGCGACTTCGTCTTGTTGGAAATGGAAGCGCAGCCCGGCGGTAACGCCCGCTGGGGTGAGAACGAGATTACCGCGTATCCATGGGCGGCGCATTATGTTCCGGTCCCGGACGCGCGGGCCAGTCTGGTGCGCGAGTTGTTTGAAGATCTGGGGGTCCTGAGCGACGGCAAATGGGACGAACGACGTTTGTGTTTCGCTCCGCAGGAACGGCTTTTTCTGCATGGACGCTGGCAGGAAGGCATCGAACCGGAAATAGCTTCCACCGGGCGCGATATCGAGGAATACCGCCGCTTCCACGATCTGATGACCGAGCAGCGCGCCACCGGCCAGTTCACGATTCCGATGGAGCGCGGGGCCAGACCGTCGACTCTGGATCATTTGTCGATGGCGGATTGGATGGCGCGGAACCGGTTCACCTCGCCCTATCTGCTCTGGTACATCGATTACGCCTGCCGCGACGACTACGGCGCGCTGGCGCGCGATACTTCCGCGTGGGCGGGAATCCATTACTTCGCCTCGCGCGAGCCGGAGGAGAAAGGTCCTCTTACTTGGCCCGAAGGCAACGGCTGGATCGTTCGCCGGCTTCTGGAACGGTTGAATCCGTGGGTCAAGACTTCATCGCCGGTGTACGCTATCGTCCGCGATGGCCGCCGCATGCGCGTGCGTACGGAGGCGGTGGAATACTCTGCCGATCGGGTGATTTTCGCCGCGCCAACGTTTCTTGCGCCGTACGTGATCGAGGGCGCGCCCGCTCCCGGGTTCGTCTATTCTCCCTGGCTCACTGCCAACCTCACGATCGAGCGCCCGCTCGGCGAGACCGCTTGGGACAACGTGATCTACGATTCCCCGGCGCTAGGCTATGTAGTGGCGACGCATATGAGTCTTCGCTCGCAAATCGATCGATCCGTGTGGACGTTCTACTGGTCGCTGGCGCACAATCCGCCCGCCGAGATGCGCGCTCTGCTGATCGAGAAGGACTGGAGCTACTGGCGCGAAGCGATTCTGCATGATCTTTCTCGCGCTCACCCTGACATCCGTTCCGCGGTGTCGCGCGTGGACGTCATGCGGATTGGCCACGCCATGGCGCGGCCGGTGCCGGGATTTCTGGGCTCGGAATCGCGCCGCCACTTCGCCACGGCTGCCGGTTCTGTGATCTACGCAAACTCAGACCTCAGCGGATTTTCCATTTTCGAGGAAGCGCAATACCGGGGCGTGACTGCGGCCGATCGTGCACTCAAAGAGATCGGCCGAGGGTGACGGTATGATGACTATGATGGGTGACGCGCTGCTTGGCGCTGCAACGGGGGCGTTGGCTACGGCGGGATTCTTGAGCCATGCCGTCAGAGGCCGGTCATCTACTTTCTTTGGTCCTTCCGTTTACCGCGGAGACCGATCGCGAGCCGCGCTGGCTCTGACGTTCGACGACGGTCCCAGCGAGTCCACGCCGCGCCTGCTCGAGATTCTCGCGGGATACGGTGTGCCGGCGACTTTTTTCATGTGCGGAGCAAACGTGCGGCGCTGCCCTGACATTGCCCGCGCAGTGAGCGCCGCGGGTCACGAAGTCGGCAACCATTCCGACACGCACCCGCGTTTCGATTTTTGCCGTCCCCAATTTATCTATCGCGAGATCGCGAAAGCGCAGGACACGATTCGGGAAACCACCGGCGTCACGCCCCGCCTGTTCCGCGCGCCTTTTGGGGTTCGATGGTTTGGGCTGCGGAACGCCCAGCGTCATTTGGGCTTGCTGGGCGTGATGTGGACGGTCCTCGGTCACGATTGGCATTGGCCGGCTGAGCGCGTCTCAGGCCGTCTGATTCAGCGCGCGTCGAACGGCGCCGTTTTGTGTTTACACGATGGCCGCGAAGTGCAGCGCGCGCCGGATCTTCAAGTCACGTTGGATGCAGTCAGGTTCGCGATTCCGATTCTGAAGGAGCGCGGCTTCCGGTTCGAGACGGTCAGCCAGATTCTATGTCCGACGAACTGATCGCCCGCGTCACCGGCGTGATCGCCCGGACCCAGCATATTCCGCCCGATACCGTCACCATCGACAGCACGTTTGAAGAGCTCAAAATCGATTCTCTTGACGGCATCAATATCCTGTTCGCGCTCGAGACCGAATTCAACGTCGACATCCCGGATGAGGCGGCGCGGCAGATTCGTTCCGTGCGCGAGATGGCGGAGGGAATCGAGAAACTCCTCGCTTTGAAACAGGCACAGTCGGCGTGACGCGGCGCGTCGCCGTAACCGGTATCGGCGTGATCTCCTCGATCGGCCGCGACACCGCCTCCTTCTGGGAAGCACTCGCCGCCGGACGCAGCGGGATCCGCCCGATGAACCTGGTCCCGGAAGGATCCGTGCGTTTCCCGAACGCGGCCGAAGTCCCCGATTATCAAGCCTCTGATTATTTCGACGAGAAAGAAGCCGGATTTCTGGATCGATTCGCGCAATTCGCGGTCGTAGCCGCGCGGGAGGCCGTGACTTGCGCGGGTCTTGCGTTCACGCCGGAGTTGGGCGAAACGACGGCCATCATTACCGGCTCTTGCGTGGGCGGCCAGAGCACGGAGGACGAGGGGTTTCACGGTCTCTATGCCTTGAACAATCCGCGTACGCATCCTTTGACGATTCCCAAGACCATGGCCAACGCCGGCGCGAGCAGGATTTCTCTCGAGTACGGCATCACTGGTCCGGTTTACACCGTCGCCACTGCTTGTTCGTCCGCCAACCATGCGATCGGTCAGGCGTTCTGGATGGTTCGCAACGGCCAGGCCGAGGTGGCGATTGCAGGCGGGAGTGAAGCGCCTTTCTCGACCGGACTGCTGAAGGCTTGGGAGGCAATGCGCGTCATTTCACCCGATACCTGCCGTCCGTTTTCGCGGGATCGCCGCGGACTGATTCTCGGCGAGGGCGGAGCGATGCTGGTGCTCGAACCCTTGGAGCGTGCCGAGGCCCGCGGCGCATCGATCCTCGGAGAGGTTGTCGGCTTCGGCATGTCTTCGGACGCACACCACCTCACCCAGCCTTCCGCGCTCGGAGCCGCGCGGGCAATCCGTGCGGCGCTGCGGGATGCCAACCTCGCGCCGGAGGCCATCGGCTATATCAACGCCCACGGAACCGGGACGCCCGCCAACGACGCCACGGAAACGGAAGCGATCCGAACGGTATTCGGCCCACATGCGGAAAAGCTGATGGTTAGTTCGACCAAGTCGATGCATGGTCATGCGCTAGGCGCTGCAGGAGCGCTGGAAGCAGCGGCGACGCTGCTTGCGTTGCGCCACGGAATGATTCCCCCGACCGCCAATTTCACGGAACGCGATCCGGCCTGCGATCTCGACGTGGTGCCGAATATTGCCCGAGCTGCTCACGTTGAATATGCGCTGTCGAGCTCGTTCGCATTCGGCGGGCTCAATGCGGTGCTGGTGCTGAAGGCGGCTTAATCTGGTTCCGCTGCGTTTTGTTCCGATGACGGGCGGCTCGCCGCCCGAAAAGCACTGCGATGATGCCTATTTTCGTCCCAGGAAGGACCGATACTGTTGAAAAGTCCCGAGTCGGCGACCCATCGCGATCATTGTTGGTGAACAGCGAACACGACCGCGCCCGTCATCTTGTTCAACTGGACCACGGCAGTTCCTCCGGGTACGAGTTGCGGGAGCGTCCCCTTGACCGTCCAGATACCGCCACGCAATCGGGCTTTGAACGGGCGTTCGGTGGAAATTTGCTTCTCTCCCCACTGCGCAATCGCAACCGCCTCGGCAATTCTGATTGCCGTGACTTCATCGGGCACGAACCCGTTCTTCGGATGCAGGGGTGTTGCTCTCTTCAGCGAGAAGTCGAGGTCCCGCCATTCGTCCACGGACTCCGTGCCCTGCTGGCCAGACAGGGATGCGGTAAGAGCCGCCGCGAACAGCGCGAGAATGAGGATTCGCATATCAGAACAGACACTGTAATGCATTGGGAAGTTCCCTCGTTATCTAACAACAAAAAGCGTGGTTACCAATATGCCGGAATTTCAGGAGGCTTTCTCCTGCAAGATCCGCCAGCCGATGGTTCGCAAATTCCTGACTGCCGGGGTTAGTAGGCACGCCATAGCAGCAGGGTGCCTCCTGACGCCGTGTTTCACAAGGGACCCCTTTATGGAACGCGGCGTGACTCGATGAGAGCGTCATAGATGTTATGCTCACCAATCCAGAACCACAGGTACCCGTTGGCCAACTTGACAGCCAAAGCGCGGTACCTAAGCGTCACCCGCGCCGACCAGATTTCCAGCGTTGCGGTCGCCGGGTTTTTGGAATTGCAGGGACGGGTACAGCGGGTTTCTCTTCAGCAAAGCGAATTGCTGGTCAGCACGTGTGCGGATGCTGGCGGGCAGGGCGCGATAATCGCTCCAGAAATCCGCGTTGGCGCGGTGGATCATTACGCCGGCCCGCTAGAGGGGTTGTGTGTTTCCGGCTTGGTGGTCGGCCAAGGCGCGATTGATGCGGTCGTCGATGCGTCCGGCGTCAAGATCGGCCTTAAGCTGGGCGTCAATAGGCTGCGGATAGTGCTGGTCAGGCCATACATATAGCTCTTCCATCTGCTGCGGCGTGAGCGCCTCTATGGCTCGTTGAATTTCCTGTACCGTGTCTAAAGGCATGAGTCTCTCCCTTATTTTAGCGGCGAGATTACCACGGGAGGGGCGGGAGCAATGGTGGCGGCATTGATTCCCGAGACAACTACCCCAGATAATCGAACAAAGTTTCCCGCGGAAGCCTTCCCTGGGACTCGAGCGCAGCCTGCTCCTGCGTCGTGGCCTCCGTCATGTCGGTGATGGCGGTGGCCACGTCGGCATCCTGAAGATTGCTGATCTGGGCCTGAAGCTGCGTCTGCTGGGTCTGGGCGTAACTGGTGGCGGACGTGATCGTGTCCTGAGTGGTGCCGTAGAAGGCAAGCTGCTGGTTCAGGTAATCGCCGATGCCCGCGAGGCCCTCGTTGTCGGTCTGGATCGCGGTGGTGTCGTTGTTCTGAAAATCCGTAATCAGGGTGTTCAGGGCGTTGAACGCGTTGGTGGTCGGATCGCTTGAATCGAAGATTTGCTGCGCGGTAAGCGCGATCGGGAACGTGCTGCCGTCAGGATGTTGTGCGACGCGAGTGGAGGCCGTGCCCTGATACGCGCTTACGGGAGGGGTCTGGGTGGGATCGTAGGTGTACGGCTGGGTCTGGTCAGAGTCGCCGGAAAAAATGTAGCGGCCGGAGACGGAGGTATTAGCCAACCCGACCATTTCCTGCTCGATGCTTTGAAGCTGCTGGACCAGTTGCTGCCGCGTCGCCGCAGTCGTGGTCCCGGTCACGCCTTCGGCGCCCAAAGTCTGCACCTGATCCCATAGACTAACCGTGGTCTCCAGCGCCTGCTCGCCGCCGTTCACTTCCGTGGTCACATTACCGAGGTTTGCAGAGATCTGTTGGGACGTCGAGAGCGACGCCCGGGCCTCCAACAATTGCGATATCTGGTCCGGATAGTCCGAAACCTGATTCATTCTTACGCCGCTCGAGATCTGAAGCTCATCGGTACTCAGGCGCTGGCTAATGGCGCCGAGGTTGTTGATGAATTGCTGATCAGAAGGCGTAAGACTCGAAATCATGCCGGTATCCTCGCTACGCGGTGGGCACCACGATGTTGATCACATCTTCGGTAAGCCCATCGAGCACGCTAATTAATTTGCCCACGGCGGCGTAAGCTTGCTGGAACTGGAGGAGCTTCGCCGCCTCTGCGTTCAGGGAAACGCCTTCCTGGCTGCTGCGCTGGGCCTGAGCCTGGGTCACCTGATTCTGGTATTGAGTTTGGTTCTGAGTGGCGGTCGCGACGTCATTTCCCACCTGGGTTCCGAGATTGGCGTACATCTGGGTGAAGGTGAATCCGTTGGCCGCCGGGGTAGTCGCCAGATTCGCCAGAGCGATCGCGTTCGCATTTCCATTGGGCGCGCTTGGCGACGCCGCGGCGATCTGGTCCGTGGTGATGGAGGTCACGGCGAGGGATTCCGCCGCATCCGAGACCTGATCATAGTTGAACAGCGGCGCACCTGCCGTGCCGTTCTGATCGACGCCTTGGAAGAGTTGTCCATTCACGGTGTCCGAAAGAGAGGATGCCAGGGTATTGAGGCTGGTCATGTACCCGGGAAGCGTCGTATTCTTTTCCCCGATCAGCGCCCCCAGTTGTCCCTGGCTGATTTGCGACGTAATGTCGTTGCCTTGCGAATCGAGAATGACAGTCTGCGGAGAGTTTGCTTCGGCGGAGATCCTGAACTGAGTATTTCCGAGCACGAGCGGGGTTTGCCCGCCGATATAAACGCTATCCGTTCCGTCGCCGGCCTTGATCACGGTGTAATTCGTCAGTTCGGACAGACTTTCCAGAGCTGTGTGCATTTGAGCGTCCAGGCCGGCGTCCTGCGACGCCCCGGCATCCGACTGGATCACCTGGTTGATCTCGGTAATCTGCCCGGTGATCTGATTGATGTTGGCAACCACGTCGCCGGTCTGGGTCGAGACGTTGCTCAAGACCTGGTTGATCCCCGCAGCGGTGGAATTGATGCTCCCGGCCACCTGCTGGGCCGAGTTGATCACTGCCTGGCGATCGGTCGCATCGTTTGGATTAACGCCCAATTGGGAGAATGAATTGAAAAACGTGTTCAGAGAGCTGTCGACGCCCGAAGTCGATGTCAGGGAGAACAAAGGCTGGATTTGCCCGAGATCGGAGGCCTGCTGCTCCGCGCTCCCGAGCAGTTCGGTTTGCGAGCGCACTGATTGCTCCAGATATTCAGATCTTGAACTGATCAACGGGCCCGCAAGAACGCCACCGGTCAATCCGGTGGTCGGCTCAAACGGCGCCGCGACCAGCGATTGCTCCTGCTCCGCGTAACCGGGTGTACTGGAATTCGAGATGTTGTTCTCGATCACGTTGAGGGACTGGCCAAAGACCGACATCGCACTCGCCGCGTTGCTAAGAGCTGAGAATATGCCCATATCAACCTTGGATGGAAATGCAACCGGAAGCCGCTAACGGCGCGGCCTCGCCCGACGGACGGTACCCCTCCGTCGCGGAGCTCAACAGACTCGCCCATCCCTGGAAGAGGGCCGCGCCGCGCTCAATCAAGCCCTTCACCAGCCGCAGATCATCCTTCAGCGCTTTGACTTCCGCGCGGAGTTCCGGATCTTCCGCTTGGCCGCCCGCGGATCGCAGTTCGTGTTCCACGCACCCAAGATTTTGAGCAGCTTCAATCAACCCGTTTAGACATTGAACAATCGGATCGGGCAGCGGCCCAACCAGGGCGACGCGCAAAGCAGCGACCTGTGCGCGAGCGTTTCTAACTTTGTTGAGCATCGTCGACGATCTTCGACGCCGTGGCCTGACTGTCCACCTTGTAGCTCCCATTGGCGTAAGACCGCGCAAGTTGCTCGATGCGAGCCTGACGCTCCGGCGAATCCGCCGCCAGAGACCGGAGGCTACGTACCAACTCCGAAAGATGAACGTCGTCCCCGGCTCCGGCGGTCTTGCCGGAGACTGCCGAGGAGCGATTGCCAAGAGTGGACGGCGCCGTTTCCTGGGACTTGCTTACTCCGGTGGAACCTAAGGGAGGAAGATTGGAGTCATTTACCTTCATGCTTTTTTCTCGTGGCCAAATCCGCAGCGCACATTCGAAGAATCTTGCCCTCCAAGTGAATTATCGGCCATTCCTGGCAATAATTCCTCGATTCTTAGATAGGTAATGTCTGTACACCTAAACCTCAAGTGGGCTATTCACAGTCCATGAACGAATAACAAATCATATGACAAATGATATGGTGAGCGTCCTCGATGCGGCCCATGTGGGGCTCCGGCACTTGAACGTTCAACATCGCCAGAGCACCTAACTGGCCACCATCCCGGCCGGTGAGCGCCAGAGTGCGGCACCCAATCGAATTGGCATAATCCATCGCCCGTATTACGTTAGGCGAATTCCCGGATCCGCTGATGGCCATGTACAAGTCTCCGCTTTGAGCGAAGTTCTTCAGCTGTTCCACCATGGCATCGGCGTAGCATACGTCGTTCGAGTATGCTGTCAGCGTTGGAACCGAGTCGTGAAGCGCTTGAATCCGGAATCGTGAAGACTTACCGAAACTGGCGCCTTTCACCATATCGCAAACAAAATGCGAAGCGGTCGCGGCGCTCCCTCCGTTGCCCGCGACGAAAATTCCGTGACCGGCCGTGCGGGCCTCCTTGAACCAAACAATCGCTTGGTTTACTTTGTCTACATCAATCGATCCAATCGTAGAGAGCAGCTGCTCGCGATACCGCGCGGGGAAGAACATCGCTCGTACTATTGTAGCGTCACTGGAGGTCGTGGCCTCCGCCTTGCTTCGGAGGAAATTGGTGCCACGACCTTCCGTTGTGACGCTGTCAGCATGTAGCCTCACCTACGTCGCGTCTTGATTTCAATGGGGGTCCCCTCGA
>JBEKBK010000188.1:0-14470 GCA_050015435.1 Bryobacteraceae bacterium | reverse complement strand
GATCGGACTCTCAGGAGAATGATGAGGAGGCGAAAACCGAACCGACTTACTCAACCACCAGCGGCATCAGCCGAGCGCGACCAGCGCTCGGAGCGTTGGTTGTGCGCATAATCCAGGTATAAAGTAACAGCGCCACGCCACCTGTTACCTCCGATTATCATTTTTCGCCGTCGGAACGCGATCAACGGACAAAGCGCGTGCACCTGGACGGGCGTCTAAAAATCGATCGTTTGGACCGTTCCGGCGCCCAGCGTGACTTTTCGTTCCTGAATCTTGCCGTCTTCCGACCAGCACCGCACGAGTCTGCTTCCGCTCGGCACGTTCCGAATGATGAAATGGCCATCCGGCCCAGCTACCGCAAAGAACGGAGTTTTCAGAACGATGATATAGGCTGACATCTCCGGGTGAACGTTGCACAGGACCGCAACGATTCCAGGCTTATCAAATAAGACCGTCGGCACACGCCCCTTGGGGTACAGACCCAGATTGAACTTCTTGGCGGGCGAAATCGAAAATACGTTGTGGCCAAACGGATCGCCGTTGGGAAAATCGATCGTCGTGCCCACCAGAATCGGCAGAATGTGAGGGATGAAGCTCAGGCTCTTCTGGCCGAGAATGGCATGATCTTCCGGAGGAGGAAACTCTCCCGGTATATCGTCAATCCAGACCACCCAACCGAGCCCGCCCAGTCTCTCATGCGGCAGGGTTCCCACTCTGCCCTCGATGGTGGCCACGGAAGTCGCCTGCTCCGCCGGGACCGCGCTCAACATCCCGAAGCAAGCCAGCACCGCGCCGGCATTGCGCGCGATTCGTCCCATCCAGCCCATCAGAAAACCTTTTTGGCGCTTGTTCATCGCCGGAGCGAACCTACGTTGGAGGCGATCTATGTTACCCAAGGGTAACGGCCGATGTGATTTGTCAGTTTTCAAGTGGCCTTCGGTTGGGCTCGAGGTCGAACTTCTTCATCAACTGGTAAAAACTCTTCCGACTGATTTGCGCTTCTCTGGCGGCGCTTGAGACATTGCCTTTGTGACGCGCAAGCAACTCGCTGAAGTACTGCTTGCCCTGGCTGTCGAGCCAGGCTGAACGAACCGTCTTGTAAGCCGTGCGGCCACCGATCTGGTCGCGGCCTTCCACAGTCTCGGGGATGAAATCAGGAAGATCGGCGACGCTGATGACGCCGCCTTCGTTCAGGACAACGGCCCGTTCCAAAATGTTTTGCAGCTCGCGGACATTGCCCGGCCAGTGGTAATGCTCTAGGGCTTGTATGGCTTCCGGCGACAGGCCGATGGCTGAGCGGCCCAGGTTCCGGGCGTGGATCTCAAGAAAGTGCTGGCACAGTATCGCCACGTCGCCTTGCCGCTCACGCAAGGGTGGCATTTGGACGTTCACCACGTTCAATCGAAACAAAAGGTCGCTGCGGAACTGCTCCTGGCGGACGCGCGCCTCCAGATCGCGGTTGGTCGAGGAAATCAGACGAATGTTGACAGAAATCACCTTCTCAGCACCCAGGCGTCGAAAAACCCGCTCTTGCAGCACGCGCAACAACCTGGCTTGAAGGTTCATACTCATTTCGCCGATTTCATCGAGCAACAGCGTCCCGCCGTCGGCCAACTCCAGCAGGCCGCGTTTCCGGTGGTCAGCGCCTGTGAATGCGCCCTTCTCATAGCCAAACAGCTCGCTTTCGAGGAGGTTGTCGGGGATGGCGGCGCAGTCCACCGCGACGAACGGTTGGTTTGCCCGCCGGCTATAGAAGTGGACAAACTTCGCGGCCAACTCCTTGCCAGTACCGCTCTCCCCGGTCACCAGAATGTTGGCGTCGCTGGAGGCCACCTTGCGCAACGTGTTCAGGGTTGCTTCCATCACCGGGCTTTGCCAGATCATGTTTTCGGAGACGTTCACCCCGGCGGTTTCCTCGCGCTGACGGAGGCTTTGGCGAGCCAGATCGGCGCGCATCAGTCCTTTTTCGACCGTCGCCACCAGTTCCGATGACTTAAAGGGTTTGGTCACGTAGTTGAACGCACCCAACTTGATCGCCTCGACGGCCGTCTCGATGGTGGCGTAGGCCGTGAAAATGATGACGACCAGTTCCGGTCTAAGCCGCCGCGCCGCTTCGAGCATCTGCAGCCCATTCATTCCAGGCATCTTGAGGTCGACCAAGGCGAGATCGAACGGCTTGTGTTTTAACAATTCGAGGCCGTCGAAGCCTTGGGCTGCCGTTTGCACCTCATATCCTTCATCCGTCAGTATGTTCTCGCAGCTTTGCAGGACAGCTCGATCATCGTCGACCACCAGGATTCGTTTCGGCATCGGAGAGGTACTCATGCCCTCAGGAGACCCTCGCCGGAAGAACTACGCTGAATGTGGCGCCATGGTCGGGCCTGCTGTGGACGTGAATTTCACCTTGATGTCCTCGGACGATTCCATGGCTGATCGACAATCCGAGCCCGGTCCCCTTGCCGGGTCCTTTAGTGGTAAAAAACGGGTCGAAAATGCGCTGCATCAAGGCCGGATCGATACCGCAGCCGGTATCGCTCACGGCGATGCGAACATGGCCATCTGCCGTTCGCAGGCTTGCCACCGTAAGCGTGCCGGCGGAGTTCATCGCGTCGATAGCGTTGTTCATCAGATTCACGAACACTTCGGTAAGACGATTAGGGTCGCACAGCACGGGAGGCAGATCCGTATCCAGCTCCCTATCGAGGACCACGTCGCTGCCCCTAAGGCGGAACTCTATGAGGGATATCGCTTTTTCGATCACTGTATTCACGTCACAAAGAACCAGTTCCATCCGGCTTTGCCGCGAAAATGTCAACAGCTTGCTCACGATGTCGGAAATGCGCTCGGCTTGTTCGGCGATCAGTTGCAGATCTCTCTTGTCGCGCGCAGTCAGGCTCGTGTCGCGGCGTTTGTCAATCAGATGAGTCGAAGTCGAAAGGATGCCCGTAACGGGATTGTTGATCTCGTGAGCCACTCCACCGGCAAGTTCTCCGATGGAAGCGAGCTTGGCAGCATTGAGCAACTGGCGGCTGATGTCCTCGATTTTGGCGTGCTGTTTCTGCATGGAAAAATCCGCGTTCCGAACGATAACGCCGACCATTATGATACTCATGGTTACCGTCACGGTGAACAACAGGTAGACCACCACTATGTAACTTCCGATCCGGCGGTTAATATACTGCATTCCCCCATAGAACTCAATTCTGCCCCGGTTTTCGCGCTCGGGAAAGACCGGGATCTGAAGCATACGAAACGACGTTCGCAGTGGGGCATCCTCATTCATTTCGTCCCCACCCACATTCTCGACGGCTCCGACCCCAACCTGTTCCGAAATCGTCCCGTCGGGTGAATAATGAAATGCGGCGTGATCGCCGCCGAGTGAAATCTCAACACGTTGAAAGTCGGGCACCTCGCTGAACCCCACGACGATCCGCCGCAACACCTCGGGCCGCTGAAGAACCGTCTCCAGCTTCTCTCCGCGGCCTTCGTAAAACGCCAAATAACCCCGCAAATACTCACCCAGGTTCAAGGAGCGTTCCTCGGCGAGCCTTATGTATTGAAAGCGCTCCATACCCACCGTGCTCAGAAGCATAAGGCTGCCAAGGAGGATGAAGCTCAGGTTCAGACGGACAAAAACTCGGTCAAACAGATTCTCCGAGTACTCCCCCAGCGTCCAGACGAAGGTCACCAGACCGAAGGAAAGAAGGTGTTCCTGGACGTGCCACCACAGGTTAGACCACGCAGTATCCAGGAACAGCCGCAGGGGTTGAGCCAACCCGGAACCTAAAAGAAACAATAAGGTCAACAGGGCAGGCTCGCGCCATCTCCGTCCCCGCTTGATAAGCAGAACCAGTGCAGTGGCCACAGCCAGGGTGGCAAGCACATTAGCTCCCTCTGCCTCGACGGTATGAAAAGAGACGCCGCGGGTCGCACCGGCCGGCCAAACGCTGAAATGCAGGAGAGGCAAGCCCACAATCGCGAAACATCCGCCGATGGAAAATACTGTTACCCGGCGGAACCACTCCTGGCACTCTGAAACCACAAGTCCAGCAGCGCTGAGCACCATGGCGCTGTATGTTAGGGAACCCGAAAGCCACCTAAACAGGAGCCAATTCCAGTGTCGGTCGAAAAAAAACACCATCCCGTAATAAGTTGCCGTAGACGCAAAATCCAGGGCAAAAAACACGAACGCGATGCTCAGCAACAGGCGAGCGGGAGGATTCAACTGTTGAGATCCCCGGGCGATCCATCGCAACAAAATGAGCGAACCTACTCCCGTCAGCAGTAGATGAAAAAGCGCAAAAATAAACTCTGTCTCTACGGTGTGATCGACCAATTGCCAAAGAAGGGAACTCATCTTCAAGCGATTACTTCGAATGTGATCGATAAACGGGGGGTATGCCGTGACAGGCCATGCAATTGGCGATTCGCGGTACCTCTGCACTGCGTTGAGCAACTCCGATCCGAAGCAGGTTCCGGGCGGGGCCCAAGTCCCACAGGGGAAAAAAGATTCGCTTCATGCCTCAATGTCAAAGCAGTTTTGAGACCTACCGTTTCGATCCTCTTGCATAGATGGGAGTCGCCGTTTGATGAGGTTCAAAAATGAAGACAGAGCGGCGTTCGCCTCGAATGTGTGCGGTTTCGCGCAGGGGATGGGCGTGAAAAGACCCAACTGTTAGGGAATTCATCAATTTGCGCAATGCAAGAGCCGTCTCCGGAAATTCACTTCGTGTCGATGGGCATCCAAAGTGCAACGCGTTTTTCCCGTGAGTCGAAATAAGAGAGGGGCAACAGTGCTTAGATTAATCAGAACCATTATCTCCAGCGCGGCGGTGGGCGCGGGGATACTCATGTTGTTCTCTTCAATTAAAAGCTACGCGATTCCGCCGTTCGCGCGGAAGTATCAGACGTCCTGCCAGACGTGTCATATCGATTTTCCGAAGTTGAACGATTTCGGTAAGGCGTTTAAGGATGCCGGGTTCAAGTTTCCCGTCGACGACGAGACCTTCGTCAAGGAACCGCCGGTGATGCTGGGCGCTCCCGCATACAAAGATTCGTTTCCCAATTCGATATGGCCGGGGACGATGCCGGGTATGCCACCTGTGGGACTTCGCTACAACCAGTTCTTTCAATACACCGGATCGAATCGGAACCAGTTTAATTCGCTGGCGACACCGGGCACCGTCCCTGGGTTGATTCCAGCAACCGACTTTGAAGCCGGGTTTTTCAGCATCTTCACCGCGGGAAATCTTGGAAGCGACATCGCATTCTGGGTGGATGATGATCTCAGCGTCTCCGGAGACAACAGTGGGGGCGGACTGGGGGACGGCTACCTGAAGTTCGTCAACATCGGACGGCTGATGAAACTGCCGAAGGACTCGCTGGCTCTCCGTGCCGGCCAGTTCGAGTTGGACCTGCCGTTCACGCAAGCGCGTACGATCAATCTCAGTCCTTACGACATTTATCAGCAAGCCAATATCGGCGCGGCAATTCCCGGAGCCAAGCAACAGAACGTGGGCAACCAGTTTACGTTCGGGAACGTGGCGCGAGGCTTCGAACTTAGTGGCGGCCATCTTTACGGCGGTTATCATTACTCAGTTGCAGTTTTCGATCAGAACACGACTGGAGTCTCTCAGGCGGCTAACCTGTTCCCGTACGTCGCTTCCGCCACGAGCAGCGCGAACGGGGGAGTCGGCTTCAGCTCAGATTCCAATTTCAAGAACATCTACGCCCGCCTGTCCTATCGCTTTAATCTTGAGCGCGATTCCAAGATCCGGCACGACATTCAGGCGGCCGGTCAGACCGGGCCTCACGATCACACATTCTTGAACCTCGGCACTTTCTACATGTATGGAGACTCACTCCAGAGGCTTCCAGGAGCAACAACCGGCAATGTCACCTTTATCCTGAACAACCAGGAGCCGTATTACAGGGTGGGCGGAGACTTCAGCTTCAATTACCGGACGTTCAACGTCTACGGGCTGTATATGTTCGGCCACGATTCCAACATGTTGCCAGTGGATGCCACCGGCGCGCTTATCCCGCTGCCGCTGAGTTCGGACAGTCCCACGGCCGCCTCGTTTGTGCGGGGCATTCCCGCCACCTTCAGCGGCGGCTTCGTACAGGCCGATTACTTGTGGAAACCGTGGATCATGGCGATCATGCGTTGGGATCAGGTGAACTCCTCGGCTGATCGAATCAATGGCTTGACGTTTGCGACGAACACACCGTACTTCGCGCCCTACGACTCGAGCCGGAACCGATTTACCCCGGGTATACAGTTCTTAATCCACGCCAACATCAAGCTTTCCTTTGAGTACCAGTTCCGGCCGCAGCAGTTTGTGACCCTTGGAATTCTTCCCAACGGCAATCCTGTTGCCACGAACCCGTTCCGGGTGAATACGGCGCTGACCGCGCTTGAGTTTGTGTACTGATTTTCTTGAAAGGATTTTGATAAAAAATGAAACAACCCATTCAGCACTTCCTATTCATATCCGCCGTGATTCTGGCGGGAGCGGACGGACTTCGCGCCGGCGCCATTTCGGGCACGGTCAACCCAGGCAAGGCGGGCTCGGTCGTGTATGTTGAAGCCATTCCGGGAAAGACGTTTCCCGCGCCCGCCAATCCGGTCGTCATGGATCAGAAGTCGCTTCTTTTTCAGCCCCACGTGATGGCTGTGGCGCTGGGAGCAACGGTTCAATTCCTGAACAGCGATAAGGTGCAGCACAATATCTTCTGGCCATCCGTCAACGGAAACAAGAAGATGAGCCACAACATGGGGACGTGGCCGACCGGCGAGCAGCGTTCATTCAAATTCGACACGCCAGGTGTAGTTCCACTGCTATGCAACGTGCATCCGGAAATGTCGGGGTACATCATCGTGTCGCCGACTCCGTATTACGCGATCACGGATGCGTCGGGAAACTTCAAGATCGCTGACGTGCCGGATGGAAGCTACACGGTTTCGGCATGGCACGAAGGCGCGAAGATCCAATCCAAACCGGTGAGTGTTTCCGGCAACGCAACGGTGGAGTTCAGCCTGGCGAAATAGTGGCCACGGCAAACGACAATCATCATGCTTGAACGGCTGAGAGACAAACGAGTCGATCGCGAATGGCTCACCACGAACTTCCCGTGCATGATGGCATGCCCCGCTGGCACCAACGCGGGGCGGTACGTCTCGCTCATCGCGGAAGGGCGATTCGAAGAGGCGTACCGCTACGCGCGCGATCCGAACCCGATGGCGAGCGTCTGCGGCCGGGTGTGCGCGCATCCGTGCGAGACCGCGTGCCGCCGCGGCGCGATCGACCGGCCAATTTCGATCCGTGCTTTGAAACGTTTTCTCACCGAACGGTACGGACCGGAATCACGGCGGCCTATCGAAGCGAAGAGGTGCCGCGTCGCAAAGGTCCGCTATAAGGTCGCGATTGTCGGAAGCGGACCCGTTGGTTTGTCGGCGGCCTACGACCTGGCGCTGATGGGCTACTCGATCACAATCTTTGAAGCCGCGCAGGTCGCCGGCGGAATGCTCCACTTAGGCATTCCCGAGTATCGTCTTCCGCGCGGAGTCGTAGGGGCGCAAATTCGCGAAATTCTGGAGGCCGGGGACGTCACACTGAAGCTGAATTCGGCGGCGGGCCGCGACTTCACGGTCTCGCAATTGCGCGAGCAAGGCTTCGACGCTATCGTGCTCGCGGTCGGGGCGCATTGCAGCCGTGACCTCTCGATTCCCGGTATCGACCTGGACGGGGTCCATAAGGGCATCGAGTTTCTGTTGAACGCAAACCTGGGGTACAGGTTCACCATCGGAGAGAAAGTAGTCGTGATCGGCGGAGGAAACGTGGCGATGGACGTGGCTCGCTCGGCGGTTCGCGAAGTGCTGAAGCAGCACCGGGCCGACCTGGAGGGCGCGATACCCGTTGACGAAAATATCGCCGCGGTCGCGACGCGCGAAATGGTGGATGTATCACTTTCCGCATTGCGTTTGGGAGCGCGAGAGGTGAGTATCGTGTGCCTGGAGCGCCGCGAGGAGATGCCGGCGGCGGCCGAAGAAATCGAGGAAGCGGAAGTCGAGGGCGTCCGGATGCATGACGGACGAGGTCCCAGGCGTGTGCTGGGTCGCGACGGTAAGGTAGTAGGACTGGAGACCGTCCGAACGAAATCGGTTTTCGACGCGCAAGGGAAATTTAACCCCTCATTTGAGGAACACAGCGAATCGACGATTGAATGCGACACTGTGATCCTGGCGATCGGTCAGGCGCCTCGGCTCGATTTCTTGAAGCCGGAAGACGGAGTCGATATTTCGCCTCGCGGTCTGATTGTGACCGACCGCCGGACGTTGATGACCAGCGCTCCCGGTGTCTTCGCCGGAGGGGATTGCGTTTTCGGGCCACGGCTGATTATAGACAGCGTCGGCGATGGCAAGCGGATCGCGAACAGCATCGACGAATACCTCACCGGGCGGACTCATCCCGATCCCGAAATCGAAATCGAGATTCTCTCGCATCACAAGATGTTTCCGGACTATATGGAGATCGGGCGGCAGCCGATCCCGACGCTGCCGCTTGACCGGCGCACCGGGGTCACGGAAGTGGAGTTGGCCTATGACGAGGAGTCTGCCAGGCGCGAGGCCCGCCGGTGCCTCCGATGCTGGATCAATACGGTTTTCGAGGGCAACGAACCGGACGGGTCGCAATGCATTTTGTGCGGCGGTTGTGTCGATGTCTGTCCCGAGAATTGTATTCAGCTAGTATCGCTCGACCGGATTGAATTCCCACCTGAGGTGTTGAACCAGATCCATCGTGACGGCGGGATCTTCCACGTGGAACTCGACGACGTAGCCGTCGAGGAACTTGGGACCATCTCAGGCTCGGCGATGCTCAAGGATGAAACCCGCTGTATCCGTTGCGGGCTTTGCGCGGAGCGATGCCCTGTAAATGTGATCACCATGGAAGCCTATTCCATGAAGATGCGGGAGGGCGAACCGGCCCTTGCAACACCAGGAGATTAAGATGCCAGACCAAATGAAGAAGCCTGACAGCGGCACCGGTCCATGCGTCGAATGCAACCGCCGCGCATTCACGAAAGCCGGTGTGGGAGCGATCGCCATCGCCGGGGCCGGATCGGCCGTGTTCGGCTACGAATTCCTCTCGCCGAACGTGCTGTATGAGCCGTCGCCGATCGTCGACGCCGGCAAGCCAGACCGCTACCCGCCGGATTCGGTAACCCCGGATCCGCAGAGCGGGATTTACATCGTGCACGGACCCGAAGGCATTTATACGCTCTCCGCTGTATGTACCCACCTTGGATGCCTTACCGCATGGAAACCGGAGCTGGGCATCATTGCGTGCCCGTGCCATGGCAGCAAGTTTCACACAAACGGGGTGAAGATCGAGGGTCCCGCGCCGCGCCCGCTTCCGTGGCTGAGGACCTGGGTGGACGACGATGGCAATCTGCTGATCGACCGTTCCGAGCCTCTTGCGCGAAAGCAGTTCGTCAGGATTTAGCATGATTAACCTTCTCGAAGAATTGGCGGGGGTGCGTAACACGCGTGTTTGGCGTTCAGTATTCCGCGCCGGATCCGGAGAAAGCAACCTCCACCGGTCGCTGGCGGTTCAGCAGAATGTTTTTCTGCACCTCGCGTCCGTCAAAGTCCGGCGGCGAGCACTAGAGGTTGGCGTCACCTGGTATCTAGGGACCCTAAGCCTGGGGGGCTTTCTGATTTTGGTCGTCACGGGCATTTTGCTGATGCTGTATTACCATCCTTCGGTCCCGCAAGCCTACGCGGACATGAAAGATTTGCAGTTCGTCGTTTCGGCGGGCGTGTTTTTGCGCAATTTGCACCGCTGGTCGGCGCACGCGATGGTGCTGCTGGTGTTCGCGCACATGTTCAAAGTGTTCTACCGCGGCGCGTATCGCCCTCCGCGGGAATTCAACTGGGTCATCGGAGTAGTTTTGCTGATGGTGACGCTGTTTTTGAGCTACACCGGCTACCTGCTGCCATGGGACCAGCTTGCGTTCTGGGCGATCACGGTCGGGTCCAATATTCTCGCGGCGGTACCGTTGCTGGGCGCCAAAATCCGATTTCTCATTCTGGGCGGCCACACCGTGAACGCCAATGCCTTGTTGCGATTTTACGTGTTGCATTGCGTGATCCTGCCGCTGATAGCCGTGTTGTTCCTGGCCGTTCATTTCTGGCGGATTCGTAAGGACGGTGGACTGTACATCGGGGAAAAGACCAATGAGTGAGCCGAAGGATTTCACCGCGTCGATGGACTCGAACAGCCACCGCACCCCGTTGCGCGTGGCCTTCGTCACACGGCGCACTTCGCCGCAGGTCCGGGCGCACGACGACAAATACGTCATGACCTACCCGGAGGTCCTGGTGCGGGCGGCCATCGCGCTGGAGGTGCTGCTGCTCGCGCTCGGTCTGCTATCGCTATTCTGGGATGCCCCGCTTGAAGGGCTGGCAGATCCGATGCTAACCCCGAATCCGGCCAAGGCACCCTGGTACTTTCTTGGCCTTCAGGAACTTCTGCATTATTTTCCACCGGTGGTCGGAGGCGTTTTGATTCCGACCCTGGTGGTTCTGGCACTCATCGTGATTCCTTATTTCGGCATCAACATTGAGGCCGATGGTTTCTGGATCCGGAACCGGGAAAAGAAGATGCGTATGTTGGCCGTCATCGTCGCCGCCATGGTCGTGTTTCTTGCGTGGTTCGAAGTTTGGGCAGTGCTCATCCCGACGGTGTTAATCGCCGGAGTCATGTTTCTCGGCGCTTTTCCATCACCACAACCTAGTGCGTTCCGGCGTTGGCTGAATTTGAAGCCGCTTTCGTTCTGGATCATGTCCTGGTTTCTGACGGTCGCGGTCATACTGACGGTGATCGGGACGTTCTTCCGGGGCCCCGGTTGGGCGTTGGTCTGGCCGTGGGGGGCGGAATGAGTCTGCGGAAACAAATTGATTCGGCCGGCCGCTTCCTGTTCGGGGGCAGCGCGCGCGCTTTCGGGTCCTTAAGCATTGTTCTGTTGGCCGTGCTTGCGATCGTGCCGGCGAAGGATCACTTTCGCGAATGGCTGCACTATCAGCACGAATACCAAAGCCTGATTCGTAATCGCAGCGACGGTGTGTCGCTAGCGCGGCGATTTCAGGGAGGCGTGCAACAGATCTGGCTGCCGGACCTAGGTGTTGTCGACCGTTGCGGGACTTGTCACGTGGCGCTGAGGGAAGCTTCGCTTGCCGGCATCGGGACACAGCCATTCCAGCCGCATCCGCCGATTCCGCATTCCTTGACCGAGTTCGGATGTGTGATGTGCCATTGGGGACAGGGCGCGGCGACTACGGTTGAGGAAGCCCACAGCAGCACCCTAGCCTGGGAGCAGCCGATTCTGCCGGCGCGCTACGTAGAATCGTCGTGCGGCCAGTGCCACGAGCGTCCGCTCGCGGGAACGCCTCAATTGAACTCCGGAAGAGACATGCTGGGCCGATATGGCTGCGTGAATTGCCACAAAGTCACCTCGCCTGAAGGCGTCAGGATGACGGCTACCGACCATCCGCCGTCGCTACAGCATATCGCCGCGAAAACTACGCGGGAGTGGATCTTTGCGTGGATCAGAAATCCGCAGGCTTACGCCGCAACGGCCACCATGCCCAACTTCCAGTTGAGCGAGGATGACGCCCGCGACCTTTCGGCGTTCCTCATTAGCCAAAGCACGCCCTATCTGGTCGACCCGGTGCGCAAGACTCCGCCAGTTCCGGCGCAGGACGATGCGGCGTCCCTCCAGCAAGGATCGAGCGTGTACGGGGAGTCCTTCTGCGCCTCCTGCCACGCGATGCAGAACGCCGCGGGACTGATGGTCGGCGGAAATGTGGGACCGGAATTGACCCGAATCGGCTCGAAGATCGCGCCGGAGTGGCTGGCGGAATGGCTCCGCAATCCCGGGGTTTACGATCCCGACACCCTCATGCCGCACTATCGTTTCGAGGAAAAAGACATCGGGTTGGTTATGGGCTTTCTCGGGAGCAAAACAGACTCCGATCTTCTCGCGAATGTTCACCTGGAACCGGCCACGCCCGCGCAAGTCGCGCACGGCAAGGCTTTGACGGTCGAGCGCGGCTGCGCGGCCTGCCATGACCTCAACGGCGTCGCGCACCAGGATAACTTCGCTCCCGAGTTGACCGCCGTGGGAAGTCTGCCGCTCGCCAAAATCGTGTTTGTGCCGGGAATGGAGCACACGCTTCCCGATTACATCGCGGCTAAGATCCGGAAACCGCGCTCCTTCGGAAACGCACTGAAGATGCCGCAGTTCACCTTTTCGGATTCGCAGGTTGACTCGCTCGTCACGGCGCTTCTCGCGCAGACCAGTCGCGCGAAAACGTTACCGGCCGCATTGCGAATCCAGGCCGCGCCGGCGTCCACCTATCAGCCGGCGGGAAGAGCCGGCCAGTTGATCGCCGACATGCGCTGCTTCAGTTGCCACACGATCAACGGACGCGGAGGCGATATGGCGCCGGATCTCACCTGGGAGGGCAGTTCGGTGCAGCGTAGCTGGCTTCTGAATTTTCTGAAGCGCCCGAACACGCTCCGGCCGGCACTGATCCGCCGAATGCCGAAGTTTAACCTTTCCGACGAAGAGGCCAACGTTTTGGCTGATTACATTATGACCGTCTATCAGACGCCGGAGTTCGATCGCGATCAGATCGACGCGTCGAAATTCAGCGCTGCCGATGCTGCCCAAGGCAAGGATCTATATTACGGCAAGTACGCCTGCAACTCGTGCCATATTGTCGATCCGAATAAAGACAAGGGCTACGTCGGTCCCACGCTCACGCAGGTTGGATTGCGCCTGAGCGCAGCGTGGATTTTCCATTGGCTCAAGAACGCCCAGGCGCTGCGGCCGGGCACGACGGAGTTGAACTGGAACATGAACGATCATGACGCCCGCGCTATCACGGCCTTCTTGATGCAACAGAAGGCCGCTCCCAAGGAAGGAGCATCCAGATGAAGCTGGCCTTCGTCGCCCTGGGGTTGCTGGCGGCAGCCGGATGCCATCGCGTTCCACCGTCCTCTGCGCCAGCCGCCTCGGCTTTCGGGGTCGCGATCGTCGACGTCAGCGGCGAAAAGCAGGCTGCCGGCGTGGGCGCGATGCTCGACCAGCCCTTGGTGGCTCAGGTCAATGACGCTCAGGGCAACGGAGTCCTCGGCGCGCTGGTGGAATTTAGCTCTGCGGGTGGCGTCCGGTTCGATCCGCCCTCGGGCCTCACCGGGAGCGACGGCCAGTTCACCACCACGGTTCGGCTCGGCAGCGCATCCGGGGGGTATTCGCTCGTCGCAACCACTCGCGACAAAGCCGGAAAGTCGCTTCAGGTTACATTTGCCGAGACTGCTCTTGATTACCAACAGACCCTTGGCCGTGAATTGAACGAGAAATACTGCTCGCGATGCCACAACCCTGAATCCAGCGCCGAGAAAGTATCGAATCACGATAATCTGAGCGTGGCGGCGCACTCTTTTTCCGATGGCGCGACGCTGAACCCTATTAGTCGTGCGAACCTCGTCGCCATCATCAGCCACGGAGGGGCGGCCGTGGGCAAATCCCCAGAGATGCCACCGTACAGCCCCACGCTTTCCGCGAGCGATATCGACGCTTTAGTGTCCTATATCCGCGCCGTCGCCGACCCGCCTTATCGCCCCCAAGGAGTGTTCTATGCGAATCAGTAGTTCGAATCTTCTAGCTGCCCTGTTAACCGCGCTCACCTGGCATGCGAGGGCGCAGGTCTTGTCGCCGGCCGAGATCACGGATCCGGCCATCCGCAGTCTTCAACAGGGTCATCTGGAGGAGTTGCGGACGATCCCGGCTGCGCTTGCCGGCCACCATTTTCCGTATTCCTTCTATTTCAGTCGCAGACTGGATCTCAGCCAACGCGACCAGGAACGCAGTGATCAGCGCTCGATACAATTCGACAGATTTCAAGGGCAGGTCGTTCTCAAGATCACTGGGAACTACTTCGCGGCTTATTCGGCCGAACGGATGACCAACCAAGAGCGCGCCCGCCAAACTTTTCGCGACGTGATGCTGCCAATTTTGCAGGCGGCCGCGCCCGCACTCGCGCGGGCCGAGGTTCCGGACGCGTTTGCGCTGGAGATTTCTCACCACGTCATCAGGAAAGTTTTGGGCGTGGACACTGAATCAGCGGAGAATGTCGTGCTTGTTTTGCCTAAGGCATCAGCCCAGCGGCTAGTAGATGCTCACGATGAAGCCGCGCGCGTCGCCGCGGTTCTAGAGGGAGCCGCGTACCTAAATGGATCGCCGCTATCGTTTTGGCCGGGCGAGGTGAAAGACAGCCCCACGATACAAGTATCCGCCGCACCCGCCGCTTCACTGCCGCCCTCCAATGAACCCAAGGAGCGAAAAGCGGAGTATCGCGACACCTTCACAAGAATGCTGAAAGAGCTGGATTCGCAAGCGC
>JBEKBK010000187.1:0-14470 GCA_050015435.1 Bryobacteraceae bacterium | reverse complement strand
TAGGAAAATCCCGTCACGTACACGCCGCTACTGTCCACGGCGACGCCGGCGACGGTGTCATTCCCGCTGCTGCTCAGGAACGTGGAAAAGCTGATGACCGGGTCAATGGTGAGTTCTATCGAGCGGTCGTATGGCCCCAACATAAAACTCACTTCACCGTCATCTGATATCCGATACTTGCAAGGCACGATATGACGCTGGCCGCCGACTTCTTGCCAGGCCGCTAGTTTCTGCAGACGAATTTGGCCGCCAGCCTGTAAAACCAGGTCCCCGTTTGCCTCAATTTCGGGTTTGCCAGCTCCACTGAACCGTAGCCGTACTGATGCTGGATCGGCTGACGGATGAACCACAAAGTCATATTCCAGCTCGCTCCCATTGCCGTAATAGACGATATCCATGCCTGGCAGTACGTTCGTCGCGCGCACGCTCGCATAGTGCGAGTTTCCCGTGATGGCGCGCGTGCCGAGGTAATAATTCGAAACTCCTTCGAGTTTTTCTCCGGGGGTGAGCCGTGCGGCTGGGTCGGCGCCTGCAAGTCGTATGGAGACCCGTTTTCCCTCCAAAGACAGCCTCAAGCCATCCGGGGAGAGCAGTACGGTCGAATTGGTGCCGTGCGCTACGTAGCGAACCCTGGCGCCGGCCTGGCCGCGATTCTCCTCAAAGTAGAGTGGAAGGGGGCCGAACGAGGAACCCGGCCGGCTCTGGTCTTGCGCAACGCTAACATTGCTACAGGCGATACAGATAGAACAACTAATAATGAAGGAGTTGACTACGTGGAGTGAACCCCAAAACTGAGACAGCGAGTTAAGGGAACAAATACATTGAATGGAGTGAGGAAATGGATTTGTCCCGAGCTGTTTACAGTCGCGATCTGAAGATCGCCGCAATGCGTGCGCTCGACGCGGGTTCCACCACCGGGGAGATCGCACGCAAATATCAATTGAGCCCCCATCTGCTGGAACGCTGGCGGGGCGAGTGGAGGGCCAAAGGAGACCTGGCGTTTCCAGGGATTGGCCGGCGCGGCGTTGGTCTGCCGGCCGTCGACGAGGCCCGGCGCATCGCGGAGTTGGAGCGGAAGATCGGCCAACTGACGATGGAGAACGACTTCTTAAAAAAAGCGTTGCAGCATTTCAGGGAGCATCATCCGCCAGCCGTCGTCAATGGCGGGGATGCCTGTTTGAAGAAGTCCGCCAAGCCGCGGCGAAAGGCCAAGCCGTGAGCGCGCTGTGCCAGATGACCGGCTTGAGCCGGGCCGGTTTCTATCGGTCACGAACGCCACGGCAAGCTTCCCCGATCGAGATGGAAGTCCGCGATGAGATGCGGAAGATCGCGGTTGAATCGCCGGCCTACGGCTATCGAAGAATCACTGCCCAGCTGCGGCACCAAGGGTTCGCTGTCAATCGCAAACGGGTGTTGCGGATGATGCGCGAAGACAACCTGCTGTGCGTGCGGCGGCGTGCGTTTGTGGTGACCACCGATTCGCGGCACAACCTGCCGGTGTATCCGAATCTGGCCGGCCAAATGGCGCCTACGGCCATCAATCAGCTTTGGGTTGCTGATATCACTTACATTCGCCTGCGCACGGAGTTTGTCTATCTGGCGGTGGTGCTGGATGCGTTCTCGCGCCGCGTGATCGGTTGGGCTCTGGGACGAACGCTGGAAGCCGAACTGGCGGTGAGCGCTTTACGGATGGCATTGTTGGAGAGGAAGCCACAGCCTGGGTTGGTGCACCACTCCGATCGCGGAGTGCAGTACGCTGCGGGAAACTATACCGAGCTGCTGAAACAACACCAGGCGCAAATCAGCATGAGCCGCAAGGGTAACCCCTACGACAACGCCGCCTGCGAGTCCTTCATGAAGACCTTGAAACACGAAGAGGTTTACCGCAACGAATATCGCGATTTCCAGGAAGCTCTCGCCTGTATCGGGGATTTCCTGGAGCGCGTCTACAATCGGCATCGACTGCACTCGGCACTCGGTTATCTTCCGCCTGTCGGGTTCGAGAATGGCGCCGCATGATGATTCGCCCTTGCAAATCGCAGGTCACCAACGGGGGCTTTGCCCCTGCGACCCCAGGATTTAACGCCGTTGCGCCAGAATGGCTGTTTTCAGGGGCGGCTGACGCCGCCCCGGCCATTCCGGCCGCTGAGTCGACGCTCGGGTCGCATCCCTGCGTTGCCCTATCCTCCGCTCAGGTGCTTCCAGAGTGGATCAACCGCAACCTCGCCGGCAACGCTTTTGCAACGAACGGCGATAACCCCCTTAACTTCGTGTCTCACGCCAGGGGTCCACTTCACGGTCTGCGCTCTTCCCTCCCCAACCTCCGCCGAAGGTGGCCCTTCTTTGTCCGGCTGGTTCATCGGTACTACAACGCAGTCCGACTGCTCCTGAACGTTCGTGTCCGCCGTTCGGTTTATGGCCTTCGCGGACCGGTCTTGCTGTGCAAGCCAAGACGTCCAAGAGCCCTCTCGGTTCTCGTGCATGTTGTTTCTCAGCGTGCGCGGGTTCTAAGACTACGCAGGACCGAACATGCCACTCGCGTTTAACGTGGCTGTCGTGTTGCCTTCCTCCCACCGGAATGGAGTCGGCATCCTGTACCAACGGCTTTTCGAAGCTCAATAGCCCGTGCCCACCGATACCTCTGTCTACGCTTCGAGCCACACCTCGCGATGCGACCCGCAAGACTCGAGGCCAGGATGGATTCGCTCCTCTCCTTTCCTGTAGGGCTCTTTCATCCCCTACAAACATGCCGGTTTATCCCGACGCTCCCCGAGTTGCCGTAACCGGCGCAAGCGTCCCCGTGAATCCTGCCATCTCAACCAGAAGCACTTTCGAATATGTCGGCGGGCCCAGCCCTCCAGTTCGCGCACCAGCCCTCGGACTCCTGCCAGCCGATAGTATCCCCACCAGCCGCGCACGCGTTCCGGTTCTTATCGCAGGCTGATGTTATGTTCGCGAAGAATGGAAGCCGTGGCCAACTCGTAAGACGCGATGGCTTCCGCTAAATCAGCCTCCGCCCGCCGCTCCTGGCTGCGTGCCGTGATCATCGTGCTCTGCCTTTGCTGTACAAGGAAAAGAGTAGACGTGCCCGCACGGAACTGCCGCTGCTCGCTGTTATATTGTTCTTCCGCGGATTCCCTCGCCACCTGCGCGGCGCTTAGACGCATTTGAGCGGACTGCACACCCTGCATGGCGTTCCGGACATCGGCTTCAATGGCCTGTTCTACCTGTTCCTTTTGATTCTTGATCCGGCGGGTTTCTGCGATGGAGCGGCTAAGATTGGCCTCGGCGGTCCGGTTGCGGATCGGTAGGGACACGCGAAGTTGCACTTCCGTGGTAGGAAAGTTACTGGCGAAAAGGTTGCCCAACGACTGCCCGTAGCCGCCCACCAGCACCGGGGGCGTTGCGGTGGAGAAGGCTCCCAGGTTGATGGGTTCCAGTCCGGCGAATGCCGACAGTGTGTTGAGCCGGTCGATCAACGGCTCAAATGCGGCCGTGAGTGGGTTCGCGCCCTGCGGCGCCTCAGGACCGGCGAGACCGGCGAGGCTATAGCTTCCCACCAGATCGACCTGCGGTTTCGTCAGCTCGCGGAAGTAGCGGACGTCGTCCTGATTGATTTGGCCGGAGATTTTATTGATCGCATCTTCCGGGCGGTTCGCCAGCGCCTCGCGGACCGCATCCGCCAGAGGTGTGCGCGGCGTCTCGGTCGCAGGCGGAGTGGATGGAATCAACGCGCTCAGCCACAAGGGCGACTCGCGATCCGGAAGTATGACCGTTTTCAGGTTGTTTTCGGCCTGCGTGAGCGCGCTTTGTGCGCTGTAGGCATTGAGCTCGAACGTCGCCAGCTGGGTCTGCGCCGCCACCACATCGATCGGCGCCAGCAACCCCTGCTCCTGCTGGCGCCGGTTGCTTTCATCCTGCTGCCTGGCAATGTCCACCGCTTCCAACTGGACTTGCAAATTGTTGTACGCATATACCAGCTCCCAGTAAGCCTGCTCCGCCAGTTGGGCAACGGACATGACGCGTTGGCGGAATTGTTCGTCCGTCAGGTTGCGGTTCTTCTTGGCCACTGCGATGGCGTGGCGATTCGAGTCGTAGCGCAAGCCCCGAACTAATGGCTGCGTGTATTGCAGATTCAATGAAGTCGGATACTGTGGGTTCAGCGTAATGAACGTATTGTTCGTGAATACCCGCTGATTGGAGAAATCGATTCGATAACTTCCCCCATACCATGGCGTGGATCCGGAAATAGATGGATCGGCTTGCCACACTTGATTCAAAAGCGATCCGGTGGCAGACCCGGACAGGGACGAAGCCACCGGAGTGATCTGCTTCTCCCAGAAGCCGCTGCCGCCAATAACCGGATCGAAGACTCCCTGCGCGCCGATCACATTGTACTCGGCCTCCTGCTGATCGATTCGGGAAGCTTCAATATCTTTGTTATTCTTCAACGCCATTGACAGTGCTTGATCCAGGCTGAGTGGCGCTTCGGCGAATACTCCGATGCGCGCGGGAAGCCGGAAAACACGCACAGGCGGCACCAGCGTCGGTCGATCCAACGGACTTTGAAAGGTAACATTTTGCGGCCACGCCAGAGAGGCCGTCAAGAGCAGAATCAATAAGTGGTGGGGTCGCATCAGGCGCGCTCTCCCGATTCAAAATGCGCCGGCTGAATGATCGCCTCGGGCGGATGAGTCCCACGCTTGCCGAATATCTTCTGAACTAAGGGCAATGTCTTTATGTCGTCGAAAAGCGAATAGAACACAGGCACCGCGAGTAGAGTCAGTAGCAGGCAAAGCGTCTGGCCACCCACCACTAACACGCCAATCGAGCGGTTGGTGGAGGATCCTTCTCCGTTGGAAATGATCAGTGGAAGCATACCCGCTACCAGCGCGGCGGTAGTCATAAGAATGGGCCGCAGGCGATCGCGATTCGCTTGAATGATGGCCTCATAACGCTCCATGCCGGACGCGCGCAGACCGTTGGTGTGATCGATTTGCAGAATCGCATTCTTCTTAACGATTCCGAACAGCAACAGCATTCCGAGCGCGGAAAACACATTGATGGTTTGGCCCATGATCAAAAGAGATAAGATTCCGAACGGAATCGCGATAGGCAGCGTCAGCAGAATGGTGAACGGGTGAATAAAGGATTCGAACTGGGCCGCCAATACGATGTACATGAAAATGAAGGTGAGGGCGAACGCCAATCCAAAGTAATAGACGGCCCTGCCGAGCTCCCGGCCGGTTCCCGTAATCGCCGTGCCGTAGCCCGCGTCCATATGCAGATCCGCCGCGATCTTACCGAGTGCGGAAATCACCTCCGCTTGTGAGCCGCCGGGCAAAACGTTTGCGCTCACGATAGCATCGCGCTGGCGATTCAGACGCCCGATGCTCGACGGGGCGACGCCGGTCTTGAGCTTCACTACTTGATCGAGCGTTACCCAACCCTGTTTATTGGTGGAGAAGACCGTCAACTGCGATAAGCCCTCCACGCTGGTGCGGTACTGGCGATCCGCCCTCAACCGCACATCGTATTGCTCGCCGCCCGAAGGGAACGTGGAAACCACCTGGCCGGCGACCAGAGTGTTCAGAGCCTGCGCGATGTCATTCACCCGCACTCCCAGATCAGCGGCGCGTTGCCGGTCAATCTCGACGCGCAGCTCCGGTTTCCCGAATACGAGCGAGCTATCCGCATCCGCCACGTATGGAACCTGCTTGATTCTTGCGATCATCGCTTGCGAATACGTGTTCAACTTGTCCAGATCGGGCCCGCCCAGCACGTACATCACGTCTGACTGGCCTCCGCCCGCGCCGCCCGCTTGCAGCACCGCCGTATGAAGATCGGCGGGGTAGTGGGTCAGAAGCTCTCGCGCTCGAATCATGAGCTTGTCCTGACTTTCGCTGCGATCGTCCCGGGGAGCGAGCTTCACGTAGATCGAAGCGCGATTGGCGGCGCCGACGGAGACGCCGCCAAAGCCGGATGTGCTGTTCCCGATTGATGTCAGAGTGGCGCTGACTCCCTTCAACCCGCGAATGTCCCGGGCAATCCGTTCAGCAATCGTGGTAGTCGCGGCGAGGGACGTGCCTTCCGGGGCGCGCACGGAAACCTGAAATTCACTGCGATCGTCATTCGGCACGAAGCTCTTTCCAACCAGAACGAATAACGGAACCGTGCTCAGCATGACACCCACGCTGAGGGCCACCATCGACTTGCGATGCGCCATGGACCACTCAAGCATCCGGGTGTAATAGCGATCCAGAAAACGAAAGAATCCGGACTCCTTAGACGCGCTGTGCGAGCCGGGCTGCTTGGGCGCCGGAACTTTGACGAACCGGGAGCACAGCATGGGTGTCATGGTGAAAGAGACCAGCAATGACACGCCGATGGCGAACGCCGCGGTAAATCCGAAAGAAGACATGAACCGCCCGACGATGCCTCCCATGAATCCGATGGGAAGGAAGACGGCCATCAGCGACAAGGTGGTGGCCATAACCGCCAGCCCGATCTCGCGCGTTCCTTCAATGGCGGCGCGGAAGGGAGAAAGTTGTTTCTCCTCCATGAAGCGATAGATATTCTCGAGCACGATGATGGCGTCGTCGATAACGATGCCCACCATCAGCGTCAGCGCGAGCATGGTGATCTGGTTCAGCGCGAATCCCATTACGGCCATCAACGCAAACGTGGAAACGATCGAGGTCGGAATCGCGACCGCGGCGATCAAGGTGGTCCGCACGTTGGCTAGAAATACGAAGACGATCACGGCAGCCAGAAAGCTGCCCTCGATCAAATGCTCTTCGAGAGCATGCACCGTGTTCTTGATGAAGATGGACTGATCATTCACCAGTTGGAAGTGCATATCCTTGGGCAGAAGAGGCTGGATTTCTATGAGCTTCTGCTTGATGGCGTCCGCGGTCGCCACGGTGTTCTGTCCGGATTGCTTGGAAACCACCAGAGTCACCGACGGCTCTCCATTCAATCGCGCCGACGTGGTCGGCTCTTCTTCGCTGTCTTCCGCGTGACCGATATCGCGCAATTTCACGACGTACGGGCCGCGCGTCGCGATCGCAATTTCGTCGAACTGCGCGGGGTCCACCAGGCGCCCCAGCGTTCGTACCGACCATTCCGTGGCGCCGGCGTTCATGCTGCCGGCCGGCATTTCCATGTTCTGCTGCTTCAGCGAATTCGCCACTTCCGCGACCGACAAGTTGTAGGCGCGCATCTTATCCGGGTCAACCCAGACCCGAATTTCGCGCTTCAGCCCGCCGACGAGCTGAATTTCGCCCACGCCGTTGATATTTTCCAGGCGTGGCTTGATCTGTTTGTCTGCAATCTCGGTGACATCGCGAAGAGGGCGCGGAGAAGAAACCGCGATCTGAAGAATGGGAGTCGCGTCCGGGTCCAACTTTTGGATCACCGGCGCTTTCGCAGTCTCCGGCAGATCCGGGATGGCTTGATTCACTTTGTCGCGTACTTCCTGCGCCGCCACGTCGCCATTCTTGTCGAGAGAAAACGAAATGACGATTGCCGAGATTCCTTCAGCCGAGGTGGAGTTCAAGTCCTCGATTCCGCTGATGGTGTTGATGGCGTCCTCAATGCGTTTGGTGATCTCCGTCTCCACTTCCTCCGCGGACGCGCCCGGGTTCGATACGGTGACGGAAACCGTCGGCAAGTCAATTTTGGGAAACAGATCGAGTCCCAAGGTGAAGAAGGAAAATCCACCGACCACCATCAGGGCGATGATCAGCATGGTCGCGAAGACCGGCCTGCGTACGCAGACCTCAGCAAGTTTATGCATGGACTACTCGCCTTTCCCTACGCCATTCGTTTGAACGGATTGGCCGTCGTAAAGATCCTGTAAATGATCAGTAGCCACGATCGCTCCACTGGAAATGCCCGAGAGAATCTGAATCAGGTCTCCATCCCGACCGCCCAGCTGAACCACCGCGACACGCGCCTTTCCATCACGGACGAAGAAGACCTGCGACGAGTTCGTGCTGGGATCCGTTAGCACGGCGCTGGCCGGAACAAAGATGCCGTCGCTTGTTCCGGTGAGTAAAATTCGCGCCGTGGCGAACATGCCCGGCTTGAGCGCCAGATCGGTATTGGGGAACTGAGCTTCGATGGTTATGGTTCGAGAGTTCGGATCCACGGCCGGGTTGAGGGCCGTCACTTTTCCTTGGAAATTCCGGCCCGGATAACCGGGAACGTTCGCCTCCACCTGCGCACCCAGCCGCATTTGCGCCGAGTTCGACTCGGGAACCTGCAACTCGAGCTTGATCGGCGTCACGCGCAGCACGGTCGCGATTTTGTTGGTCAAGGCTACATACTGACCGGCTGCAACCGGACGAGCACTCACGTACCCGGCGAACGGCGCGCGGATCAGCGTATCTTCCACCGCCTTGAGGGCCATTTCGGTTTGGGTGTGCGCCCCGGAGAGCGAAGCCTGCGCGGTCATTACACCTTGATAGTTCTGGCGGGCAGCGTTCAACGTTGCCTCGTACTGCTGCCGCGCGGAATTGGCTTGAGCCTGCGCGGTATCAGCCTGAGTCCTGGCCTTTTCGTAGGCGCTTTGCGATACGTCGCCGGTCTTAACCAGGTTTTCGTAGCGCTTTGCGTCGGCCTCTGAAAACTTCGCTTGAGCCAAGGCTGAATCGTATGCGGCCTTTGCCGAGAGCACTTCCGGCACCGTACCTGCGTCGAAACTTTCATTTTGAGCAAGACCGATTCTGGATTGCGCCTGCCGCCGCGCGGCCTCGGCTTGCTGTTCCGCGGCTTTGGCCTGCTCCAGCCGAAGTTGTGCGTCCCGATCCTCGAGCCGCGCCAATATTTGCCCCTCTTTGACAAAATCGCCTACGTTGACCGGTGTTTCGACAATGCGGCCGGCCGCTTCGGGCGCCACATCGGAAGATTCCAAGGAAACGAAGCTGCCGGTGGCCTGCACCGAGGCTGATATCGCCCGCGTCAGCGCGGGTGCGGTCGTGATCACGGGCACTCGCACGCTAGCCGACTCCACGGTTGACGCTTTCGTGGTATCTCCGCTCCTCTTTCCGCCGCAGTTTGTAACCAGTGGAAGAAGCGCAAGAAAAACAGTCAGCGGCAGTCTCCGCATGAGTTCGTGACTATGCATCATTACCTTTCTTGGGCTGTTTTCTCAGACCGCGCATGATCAACGTGACCATTTGTTTGACTACGGCTTCGTCCGGAAGGGGACTGTGTTTCGCGCCGAACAGATGCCGGGCCATCGCATATTGAACGAAAACCCCGCAAGCAAAGTTCATCACAATACTCGGATCGCACTTATGGAACACCCCTTCCTTTTGCCGCAGGACGATGTATCGCCGGAGGAAATTTTCCATGGGCAATCCAAAACGTTCCCGGAACAGGCTCGCCAGTAAGTGGCCCTCGAGCGAGGCGTAGAGCACCAGCCGGTGAAACGCCGGATCCTCTTTAAAGGAGCCGACGATGGCCGATCCGAGTTTGAGAAACAATCCGCGGTCATCGCGGCGCGCGGCCAGCGTCTCGAATTCCTGGATGCAGAGGCTGGTTCCTTCCCGGGTCTCCTTGGAGTCGAGAATCGCCTGATACAGATCCTCTTTGCTGGCGAAGTGGCGAAACAGGATCGCTTCGCTGACGCCCGCAGCGGCGGCGATGTCCTTGGTCTTGGTGCCGCTGAAGCCTTTTTGCGCGAAGCCTTGGATGGCGATGTTCAGAAGTTGGCGATGCCGGTCCTCGCCATGCATCCGGCTTTTCGGGCGCACCACGGCCGGTATAGATTTCCTCGCTGGAGTTGCCATAAGTTAGTGTTCACTTACTAGCATATCAGTGAAGACGCCGGTGCGCGCTCGGCCTAACGAGAATCGGCACCGAGTTACCGGAAAAGGGATCTGGCTTCCGGAGTCTACCGGGAGACGTCGGGTTGCTCGCGACCGGTGGGTCCAGTTGATGAATCGGGCGCTGGACGAAGCGAAGCTGCCTGACGACGTGCGGCAGGGGTTGGGAGATTTCTTCGCATCCACGGCAACGTTCCGGATCAATCAGCGCGAACGCTGGCTCTAAAGGATGCAGAATTATTACCAGCCAACTTGGCTCATCCGGTCCATGATGAGCGCACTGTAATGATCCATCCGTGAAGGCTTACGAGGCCGTGGTGACGGAAGGCATGCTGCCAGCCTCGCCGATTGTTAGCGATCCAAGTGCTCCACCGGCGTGTGGTAGTGGTATTCGGCAGCGGCGTCCGCGCCATACACGCCAGGACCCCATTCAATGACGTTCAGGTAAAGCTCGAGCACGCGGTGCTTGCCAAGAATCCAATCGGCCATTGGAGCCAGCGTGTACTCGAAGACCTTCCGCACGGGGTTGCGATGGGTTGTGAAGAACAGATTCTTCACCAGTTGCTGGGTGATCGTGGAGGCGCCGCGCCGGATTCGACCCGTCTCGCTGCTCTCATGAGCGACCTGCTCGGTCTGCTCCCAATCGATCCCGTGATGTCGATAGAAATTCCCGTCCTCCGCCGCGATCACCGCATGCTGGAGATTGGGCGAAATTCGTTCCAGGGACACAAACGTGGAGCGTTTGCGATAGGGATGATGAGATAAGATCGCCTCCACTCGCTGCTGGATCTGAACACCGGTAGTAGGCGGGTTGACGGATCTCAAGACCAGCAGCGATAGCGCCCAGAAACCGTAGAGCAGCGCCACCAGCCCGACTGCCATTCGGAGCAACTGAGATATCCAGCGGCGAACTTTCCCTTTGGCCACGAATCCACAGTATGGCTCATCCCCTGTCTCCGTACCGCTGCGATCCGTCGTCAATCTTCACGGCGATTCCAGAGCGGCACGGTTTTGTTTCCGCTCGATCAATGGCGAGCACCAAAGATGTCGGCAGTTGGTTGGCGCCCGGCACTATGCAAGGGCCGGGCGACAAACAATGATCGGGGATTTTACGGACGCTGGCCGGCGCGCAGCAAACACTTCTACAGTGGACCGATGTGAACGTAACCCTCAAGCTGCAAGTTCACCATCGCGACCATGGCCCACAGATCGACCTCGATTTCCGGCAGAATCTCGCTTCGATCGATTTTCTTACCCGTCACGCCCTGGCCGCAAACCCGGAAACTAACGCCGGCTTTGGTCAGCTTTTGGATCATGTCGATATTGGGATTGTCGTGGCCTTCCGTGCGTCTCCGGTTCGCCTCATTCGTGAAAATCATTTCCTCTCCGCCTTGGTGGAGGATCACCGCGATCTTCCTGTGATCAGCCGGCACGCCCCATTTGGCCAGCGTATTCACATAGCGGGCGACCATCATCAGACCTGGGCTGACTTGATCCGGCTTTGGAGAGGCTTTTCCGATATCGAATACAACCTTATACATCCGGTTCGGATCGGGCAATTCCTTCGCTCCAGGCACGTCTCTGGCAACGGGACCGCCGGGTACCGCTAACTGTTGCGCGTAAACCGAACCAGCCAATCCAACGAGGGCAGCCAATGCGGCGAAACTTAACGATCTCTTCATCACAACCTCCAGACTAGGGATTTATTTAATGAGGCTATCATGTTGCGAACGTCCCTGGCACCGGCGTAGCCCGAATTAACCACTGTCATGGCCCGGGCGAACGGACAAACGGCTAGAGAATCGCGCTGGCCGGCGCGCAGCCGAACTCGGTCATCTCGCCGGCCTTGCCAGGGGGCAGGATGATTGCGGCGGCGAAATCAAGCACTGACGAGCGAGTACCCTCGCTCCTGCGCGCGATTGACGATAACAATTCCCGCCGGGACCATTCGAGCGTTGCTCACCAGGTTTGCGGTCAACTCGCTGAAAATAGCGTCGACGTTCGCGCCGACCGCGTCTGCAATATTTCCCGCATAACCCCGGGTCGAAACCGAGCAGACCGCCAAGTGGACCCCCTGTTTAGCGAGCGAATCCCATGTCACGCCACGATTAGACATCAAGGCGCCGTACCCTCCAGTGTTGTAAGGGTTCGTTTTCGGCGCCAGTCTGGTCTTTGGGTCTTCTACTCTGGCTTGCGCCGCCATTGGCATTCTATACTTTGTCCACATCGCATCGTTGTAGCCAAACGGTGTGGAGCGGAAGCGGGCTACGATCACGACCGCCAGATCGCTATTTTGCAGGCCATACTCGGATCGGTTCACTCCCATGAAGCTGTTGGCGAAGAAGATCGCGTTTCCGATAGCCTCCGGGGTGGTCGTATCGAACACGAGTCGATGTTTGCCCGGCAATTGGTCCAGCCAATCATCCTTCTCATGACGAGCGGGTTGCCAGCGCGCGGTGGCCGTTGATTTTTCCTGGGCCATTGCGGCGCCGGCCATTGCGGCAAACGAAGCTACTCCGGTGTTTAGACGAGTGAGAAACGAACGTCTTTCCAATGACGAAGATTGTGTATTCATGTGCACCTCGCTTTCGAATATGGGAAAACTAGGGACAGCGTAGCACGCGACAGCAACCGCGGCTCGCGGCGCTACCGCTGGCCGTTGATCATTCCGTCGCTCCTGAACCTCTTGTGTAGAAGGTGCTGGATCGTTTGCCCGAACGGGACTTCCCTAAGGATGACCGACAATGCGTAGACAGGGGAACCAGGGGAGGGGCTATTGAGCTTCGAGAAAATCGGGAACAGGATGCCGACTCAGTGATGTAAAGCGGAAGGCAACATAGGTGGTTGCGTGAGACCGAGTAACCATCTGATCCTGCGTAGTCGTAGAATCTGCGCATGCTGAGAAACAACTTGCACGAGAACCGGAAGATCTCTATGCTGAGCCAGTGAGGTGGCGGCGCGCAAGACCCAAAGATGTTCCGTCTTTGAGGCGGCCTCTGTAGCCGGGCACCAATGGCGCGGCTGCTGTTCACTACCTTTGGATCGTACGGCGATCTATTCCCATACATCGCGGTGGGCACGGAATTGCAGAGACGCGGACACCACGTCACCATCGCGACCAACGCTCTCTTCCGCGAACAAGTGGACCGTGAAGGCCTCGGGTTTCACGCCGTACGTCCCGATATTTCGCTCGACGACCGCGAAATGATTGCTTACGTCATGGACGCCCGGCACGGAAGCGAACGTCTGATTCGCTATTTGGCCTTCATGATTCGCGAGAGCTACGAGGATTTTCTGGCAGCCGCCGAATCCGCGGATGCGATCGTGACTCATCCCGCGACGCCGGCCGCTGTACTAGTTGCGCGGAAGCTGAGTCAAATCCCGAACTCCAAAGTTTGGATCTCTTCGGTTCTCGCGCCTCTTTCGTTTTTCTCCGCCTATGATCCTCCGGTCCTCGCTCCGGCCTCGTGGCTCCACAGACTTCGAGCTTTGGGCCCGGGGTTCATGCGTACGATTTTCGGGCTCGCCAAGCGTCGCTCGCTCGAATGGGTGCGCCCGATTCTCGACTTCCGGCGTGAACTTGGGATTAATGATGCCTCCCATCCTCTCTTCGACGGCCAGCATTCGCCGTTCTTGGTGTTGGCGCTATTTTCACCCCGCACCGCCATCCCTCAGCCCGATTGGCCTGCTCAAACGTCGATCACCGGATTCCCGTTCTTTGATCGCGGCGGATTGGGTCCGGAAGTCGAGAGCTTTCTCGCCGCGGGACCCGCACCCGTCGTATTTACGCTGGGATCCTCCGCGGTGGGAGCTGCACGGGATTTCTATGTTCATAGCCTGCGCGCGATCGAGCGGCTCGGCGTCCGCGCCATCCTTCTCACCGGGTCGCATCCGCAAGGGCTACCGGAGACGTTACCGGAGGGTGCGCTTGCGATCCCCTACGCACCGCATGGCGCCGTGTTCGCGAGATCCTCGGCAATCGTTCACCAGGGAGGCATCGGGACTACGGCGCAAGCCATGCGCGCTGGCCGTCCGATGCTGGTGGTGCCCTTCGCGCACGACCAATACGATAACGCGGAACGCGTTCGCAGGCTCGGCGTTGCGGAAGTTCTGCCTCACGCAAAGTATCGGTCACAGAACGCGGAACAAATTTTGCGGCGCCTGCTCAGCAATTCGGCTTACCGCAAGGCTGCAGCCACACTTGGTGAACAAGTTCGTGACGAGAACGGAAGCTCCCACGCGGCCGACGCGATCGAAGCGGGCCTGAACCGGTTATGATTAGCGCCAATTCCGATTCATTCCGCCGGAAGCCCCTGCACGCTGTGCGATCACCTTGATTACTTGCGCATGGCGACGGGGATCTCGGAGCCGCTGCCCGCCGCTGAGCCTCGTTTGGGCCGGCGAACGGTCCTCACCTTCCCGCTCCTTCCTCCTCCGCAGAAGAACCGATCGCCGCCATCGGACTCGAGGCCCGAGACGCCCACTCCGGGCGGCATTTCGAGCCTCTCCAGGACCTTTCCCGTTCGAGGATCGACTCGCCTCACATCGCTCTCGGCACCCTCCCAGGTGCCATGCCAGAGTTCTCCGTCGACCCAGGTGACCCCGGTGACGAAGCGGTTGGACTCGATCGTGCGAAG
>JBEKBK010000186.1:0-14883 GCA_050015435.1 Bryobacteraceae bacterium | reverse complement strand
CCTGGCGACCGCGTTGAAAAGGTGTACGCTGTTATGGCGCCTGACAAGCGTGAGACGCCGTTTAGGGGGGAGCTTGCGGGCAGCCCATCATCAGCGCCGTATTCCACGAACCGGTCCGGCCCTAGCCGGCGGCCAGTCACGAAATGCTCGCAACTTACATAGTGGGATTGGCAGTTGGCTCTCCAATTGCCCATACAACAGTAGTTCGGAACTCGCCGACACGGGCGTGGGAACGCGCCGCAGCTCGTCGGCTCGCGATCCGGCACCGTCTAGCATCGCTGCACTTTAACGCCCCGGAGCCAGCGAGGCCCTGCGATCTGAGCAAGAAGCACTCAGCCGCGCGTGGCTATAGTTCTCTATTGATCGCGGCAGAGGAGAGAATAGGTTTCAGCCTTTCTGGTCCAACCATTTGAGTTTTATGCACGTTCAGGCACAGCCATATACTTCACTAAAATGCCAACCGCCCGACATGCACTCCAGGACCCGAGCCTCGGACCACGTCCGTTCACGCTCTCTTGGCCGCGTGCGGCTCGCAGGAGAGTTCCTGTCCAAACGTCCCGAAATATTCGAACTGCGAAACGAACTGAAGAACGGAACGCATTTCCAGGCACAGAACTGGTGTTACTCGCGCTCATTCACGCCGATCTCTGGCGAAGATCGTCTTCCTGCGCTTGGGGATATCTACCGTGCGCGCTTCACCCGGCGGAAGACCATAAAGTATCCTGAGAACGTGTCAATTGGGCAACCAACGCCACCACGCTTCCTCCCAATAGCCTCTACGCGTTGGTCGAAGCATCGAAGCATGCCAACCATCCGATAATCTTGTTATAGGCGTTATGCGGTTACTCAGCCGGACCATCTTCAAGGAGATTTTCGTGAGCGCGATCCTGGGCGGGACCATGTTCGTTCTGGTCCTGTTCCTGCAGCGCTCCCGGTTGCTGTTTGAGTTTCTGGTCCGGAATTCGGGAACGCCGTCGGCCGTCGCCTACCTGTTCGCACTCGTCCTGCCGCCGGTGCTCCCGCTCACGATTCCTCTGGGCGTACTGGTGGGCACGCTGGTTACGCTTAGCCGGATGTCGAGTGATGGAGAGATCACCGCCATGCGAGCGGCGGGCGTACCCGGCCGCCGCGTGCTTCCGCCGATTCTGGCGTTCGCGTTCCTGGCCGCGCTGGCTGGCGCTACCTCCTCGCTGTGGCTGTCGCCTTGGGCGCTGCGCGAATCCTATCGCGTGGAAAATCAGATGATCGCGCGGCAACTCACTGCGGATGTTCAGCCCCGCGTTTTCGATGAGCAATTTCCCAACTCGATCCTATATGTGAACGACGTCACTTCGGGTCCCACGCCTCGATGGAAGCGGCTTATGCTGGCGGACGTTACTCCGCCCGAGGAACGTAAACCGGGAACTGCCGAGCGCGGTGACAGTCCGATGATCACGCTTGCTTCCGAAGCCCTGGCCGTGCCGGATATAGCCGCCCACCGGATTCAGCTATCGCTGCACAACGGGAGCACCTATGAGGCCGGCAAGGCAGTCGAAGAGTACCACATCACTTCGTTCACGGTGGGCGATCAATGGGTGGACGCTCAGAAGCCAACCGAGGTGGGTGCTTCGCGGCCTTCGTTCGATATGGACACGGTCCCCCTGTACCGGCAGGCGTATCATAATCCGCAGCTCGATCGGGATCAGGTGCTCGATGACCGCATCGAGCTGCACCGCAGGTTAGCCTTGCCGTGCGCCTGCATTATTCTGGTGCTGGCCGGGATCCCATTGGGCATTACCTCGCGCCGCGCCGGGAAATCGGCTGCGGTGGTGCTCACGGCGTCGATCGCCCTAATCTACTACATGGGACTGCTGAGCTGCGTCAGCCTGGCGCGGCAAGGCACGCTGGGGCCGGCGATCGCCGTATGGCTTCCGAACATTATTTTCGCCGTGGCTGGTGTGATCCTGATCGCGCGCCTCGAAGTTCCCGGCGACTTCGACCTGGTGGGCAGCGTAGCCGCGTTTTTCAAGGGACTGCGGCGTAATCTTCAGACCAGGGTAACGCCCTCCGGCCAGTTCGCCGACAGCACGCGTTTGCTGGACCGGATCGGCCCGAAGGCTTGGCTCGCGCGATTTCCGCTGCTGCCGCAGGTGATCGATACATACGTTTTAGCCGGCTTTGTTTTTTACTTCATTCTGCTGCTGATCAGTTTCGTTTTCATTTTTCACGTCTTTACCTTCTTCGAGTTGTTGAGCGACATCATCAAGAATCACCCTCCGATGTCGCATGTCATCTCTTATCATCTGTTCCTGACGCCGCGGCTGGTCTATGAATTTACGCCGCTCAGTGTGCTGGCCGCGGTGCTGGTCTCCTTCGGAATCCTGTCGAAATACAACGAGATCACTGCCTTCAAAGCGTGCGGCATCAGCGTGTACCGGCTCACCATGCCCATTCTGATCGCGAGCTTTTTCTTGAGCGGCAGCCTGTTCGCCTTCGATCATTATTGGGTGCCCGAAGCCGATCGCCGGCAGGACGCGCTGCGCGCCGAGATCAAAGGAAAACCTCCGCAAACGTATCTGCGCCCGGACCGGAAATGGATTTACGGTTTACACGATCGCGTGTATTACTACAAATACTTCGATCAGGCCGCGCGTACCATGCTCGGAGTCAATGTTTTTGAGATCGACCCGGTCTATTTCCGCTTGAAGCGTCACATCTCGGCCGAGCGCGCGCGGTGGGAGCCAAATCTTAAAGCGTGGGTTTTCGAGAATGGCTGGGCCTTCGATCCCGACCCCAAGTGCCCGGCGGATTGCCCTCCGAAACGCTCCGATAGCTTTACAGGCGGGACGCGAACCTTTTCCGAGCTCGAGGAAACGCCGGATTATTTCGTGCATGAAGTCATTCAATCGCGCCAAATGAATTTCTTGGAACTCCAGGGATACATCGCGGATCTGCAACAGAGCGGCTTCGATACGGTTGCGCTCCAGGTCCAGCTTCAAAAGAAATTCTCGGTGCCGCTGTTTGCCCTCATCATGGCCCTGGTATCGATTCCCTTCGCGTTCGTTGGCGGCAATCGCGGCGCGATGGCCGGTGTCGGAGTCAGTCTCGCCATCTTCCTCGCATATTGGTCGGTGGGACAAGTGTTCGAGCAGATGGGGAACTTAAGCCAGTTGCCGGCGAGAGTCGCGGCGTGGTCCCCCGACTTGATCTTCTCTCTCGCGGGATTGTATTTCATGGCCCGGATGCGAACCTGATGAAGGCCTGTGTTCTTAATTCGCGCGGGCCGATCGAGGGCAACCCGCTCACCTTCACGGATGTTCCCGAGCCCACGGATCTACGAGACGGAGAAGTGCTGATCCGGGTTCGCGCCTGCGGCGTTTGTCGAACCGACCTGCATGTGATCGAGGGAGAATTGCCGGTCCTCAAATCTCCACTCATCCCCGGCCATCAGGTGGTCGGAGTGATCGAGCGGTCCGGACCCGGCGCTTCACGCTTTCGCACCGGAGACCGGGTTGGCGTGCCATGGCTGCATCACACCGATGGCAAGTGCGAGTATTGCACCACCGGACGCGAAAACTTGTGCGAATTCGCCACGTTCACCGGACACACCGTGGATGGAGGCTACGCCGAATACCTGGTTGCGTCGGAAGCGTTCGTTTATCGAATCCCGGATGGGTTCGAGGATTTGCACGCGGCTCCACTGCTGTGCGCGGGAATCATCGGGTTTCGCTGCTTGCGCGTTTCTGAGATCGCGCCCGGCGGCACGCTCGGACTCTACGGCTTCGGCGCAGCCGCGAGCGTTGCCATTCAAGTCGCCAGATATTGGAACGTCAAGGTTTTGGCGTTCACGCGAGATGAACGTCACCAGAAACTCGCGTTGGAGCTTGGGGCGGTGTGGGCCGGCTCCGGCGAGGCCGAGTCGCCCGAGAAGCTGAACGCCGCGATTCTGTTTGCGCCCGCGGGAGAGCTGGTTCCAGCGGCTCTGCGGAATCTCAAGAAGGGCGGAACGGTGGTGCTGGGCGGGATCCATATGAGCCCGATCCCGTCGATGCCCTATGAGCTTCTCTATCATGAGCGCGTCATTCGGAGCGTCACGAACAACACGCGGAAAGACGGCGAAGATTTTCTCGAGCTGGCGGCGAAAATCCCGATTCATACCCAGGTTCAGCTCTTCCCTTTGGAACAAGCCAACACTGCTCTGAACGCGCTCAAGAATGATGCCATTCGCGGAGCTGCGGTGCTCATGATTCAATAAAAGACCGATGACCGACGTTTTCATCCTAGACGCGACTCGAACGCCGATCGGGCGTGGAAAAGCCGATGGAGCGCTGCATGGGGTGCATCCGGTTGACCTGCTTGCCAAGACACTCGACGCGTTGATGAACCACGCGGGCGTGGACGCGCGCCAGGTAGAAGATATCGTCGCGGGCTGTGTTACCGCAACCGGGGAGCAAGGAACCAACATTGGACGGCTAGCCGGTCTGAAGGCCGGCTTCCCGATCGAGGTCCCCGCGGTGCAGCTCAATCGTTTCTGCGGTTCGGGACAACAGGCGATTCATTTCGCCGCGCAGGCCATCGCCGCGGGCGATATGGAAATGGCGATCGGCTGTGGCGTGGAGTCGATGAGCCGTGTTCCGATGGGCTCGGATGCCGCGCTAACGGACGAATTTCGCGCGGACTTCCCCTGCCAGTTGCTGCACCAGGGCGTGTCTGCGGAAATGATCGCGGCAAAGTGGGACCTGCGGCGCGAAGAACTCGATGAATTCGCGGCGCAAAGTCATTGCCGCGCTGCCGCCGCACAGCGCAACGGTTGGACCAAGAAGGAACTATACCCTTTAGCGAGCCTTCAATATGACGAGGGTGTACGCGAGAATCCGGATCTGGCGAAAATGAGGACGCTCAAACCTGTGTTCCGTCCTGATGGTGTGGTGACCGCAGCGAATTCCAGCCAAATCTCGGACGGCGCGGCGGCTGTGCTGCTCGCCAGCGGACGTAAGGCCGATCAGCTCGGCCTTCGCAAACGCGCTCGTATCGTGGCTCGCGCCGTGGTCGGGAGTGATCCTGAGTTGATGCTCACTGGTCCGATACCGGCCACGCGCAAAGCGCTGGCCAGGGCGGGGCTGACTGTGAACGATATCGATGCCTTCGAGATTAACGAAGCGTTTGCTTGTGTGCCATTGGCTTGGGCGCGCGAGATTCAACCGCGCATGGAAAGACTGAATATTCAGGGCGGAGCCATCGCTCACGGCCATCCGCTCGGAGCGACAGGCGCGGTACTGATGACGAAGCTGGTCAATATTCTCGAACGCACCGGCGGACGTTACGGCTTGCAGTCCATGTGCATCGGATTCGGGATGGCAACCGCCACGATTATCGAGCGGGTCGACTAGCGCCCGGTAAACGCGGCGGTGCGCTTCTCGATGAAGTGGGCCACGCCTTCCTTGAAGTCCTCGGTGCCGAAGCTGCCTTTCATCTCTTCGATGGCGAGATCGAACCCGTCCCCCAGACTTTGCATCAATCCGCGATAGATCTGCCGCTTCATTACCCGCAGCGATCGCGGTGAAATGGTCGTGGCAAGCTTGCGCGCAAACTCCTGCACGGATCCGAGGAAATTCTCTTCGGGCAACACTCGGGTAACTAAGCCGATTCGTAGCGCTTCCGCCGCATCCGCCATCTTGGAGGTGAAGATTAAGTCGATCGCGTTCCCCAGGCCCACCAGCCGCGGCAGCATCCACGCCAAGCCATACTCGGCCACCAATCCGCGCTTGGAGAAAATGACCGAGAAGCGCGCCTTTTCAGAAGCGATGCGGAAGTCGCAATAGAGCGGAATGACGAATCCCAGGCCAACTGACGGTCCGTTGATCGCCGCGATGATTGGCTTGGGCACCGAAAGCAGCCAGGCGTATTTCTTGCGAAAGTCGGGCGGGACGTCGCCATTGCCTTCCGGTTCGCCAAACAGATCCGGACGCGGCGCGGGCTCCTGTGAGATCGAGGAAAGTAAGCTCAGATCCGCTCCGGCGCAAAATCCTTTTCCCGCGCCGGTCAAGATGATGACGCGCACCTGGTCGTCGGCTGCGGCCGCGCGGATGGCGGCGAAGACTTCTTCCTCCATCTTGCGCGTCCAGGCGTTCAGTTTATCCGGCCGGTTCAACGTGATGGTGGCGACTGAAGAAGTGGTGTCGCAAATAATTTGCTCGTAAATGGTCATGGCGATGAGATCATCATACAGCGTACTCTCATACATATGAGCTCCCACGAGACGCTGATTCTGGATCAGTTCACGCGCCAAGCCGTGCCCTTTTCCACGGCCGCAGCCATTCGCAACGAGGAAGCGCTCCAGAGAATTGTGCAAATGGCGGAGGCCGGTCCCGAGGACACTTCGCTGGATGTGGCGTGCGGCCCCGGACTATTGGCCTGCGCGTTTGCCCGTGTCGTTCGTCACGCTACAGGCATTGATCTGACTCCGGCAATGCTCGAACAGGCACGGGAAGTGCAGAGGCAGCGGGGGCTTCACAATCTCACCTGGGCGGCAAGGTGACGTGCTGCCTTTGCCGTATCCGGATGGGAATTTTTCGATCGTTAGCGCGCGCTTTGCCTTTCACCACTTTCTCGATCCGTTGGCGGTGCTGAAGGAAATGCGCCGGGTTTGTTCATCTCGCGGGCGAGTCGTGGTGGCCGATAGTGCGCCTGTGGCCAGCAAGGCCGAGGCGTTCAATGCGATGGAACGGCTACGCGATCCCTCGCATGTCCGTGCGTTTCCTGTCGAGGAGCTGCGCGGTATGTTTCGGGACGCTGGCCTGCCCGAGCCTCGGATGGAAATGTATCGCCTGAAGGGTGAACTCGAAGAGCTATTGACGCGTTCCTTTCCTAACGAGGGGGACGCCGACCGGATTCGTGCGATTTTCGAAGAATCCATCTCGACGGACTCGCTTGATATGGCGACCGAACGGCGGGAAGGGAAGATCTACTATTCGTTTCCGGTTGCGATTCTGCTTGCTGTCGTTTAGCTATGTGTTTAGGTCCGGAGAGCGGCAGCGGCCGAGACCTTGGTCAGCCCCGCCAGCATCTCACCGGCGCGCTTCTGCACGCGCGTGATGTTGTTCTCTTTGATGAGCTCGTATCCGCGAATCTGATCCGGCAGCGCGGCGATCTCTAGCGCGAGCGGCATATTCTCTTCCGTCGCTCGCTCCATCACCTGTTCGATCAGCCCGCGATACCAGTCGATCAGCGCACGCTCCTGGCGGCGATGGGCGCTCAGCCCAAAAATATCGAGCGGCGTACCACGCAGAGTTTTCATCTTCGACAGCATCTTCAGCGGCACGCGGAACCACGGACCGAGCTTTAGCTTTCGCTTCACTCCCATACTGCGCAGCAGCGGCGGGTGCAGATTATAAGAAACCGACTCGACGTGCTCCCAGCCTTCGGACACTTCGCGCTCAAACTCGGGTTTGGTGAGCAGCCGCGCGACCTCGTACTCATCCTTATACGCCATCAGTTTGTACAGGTAGCGGGCCACGGTTTCTTGGAGCGCCGGAACGCGTTGGCTAACCGCGGTGACAAAGCTCGTGTAAGCCGCCGCGTAGGCAGCGTCCTGGTAAGCGGTGAGCTCGGCCACCCGATCGAAGGCCGTCGGCGCCTTATTCTCACGGCTCCCGGAAAGGAACTGTTCGACCCATTTCGCGTCGTGATAGTATTTCCGCCCCCATTCGAACACCAGCAAATTCTTGGCGATATCCACCTGATTCAAGCGGATCGCTTCTTCAATCGCATTCAGCGAAACGGGAATCAGCCCACCCTGGAACGCTACGCCGAGCAGGAACAGATTCACCGCGAGATGGCTGCCGAACAAGCCCTCCGCCAGGCGATTCCCGTCGACGATCACATTTCGTCCGCGACGAGTGACCGCGTTGATCTGCTCGAGCATCGACGACGAACCGGCTAGCGGAGCGCGTCCGCGAATTTCGTCGATCGTCGGCGTGAGGTTCGTGTTCAGAACCGCAGTCGTCCGCTCGGGAGATGCGAATTTCAAGTGTTCCGGGTTGGCGACGCCGAGCAGGTCGAATCCAAGAATGAGATCGGCGTTGCCCGCGTTGATTCGGGCCGGCGCGTCGATCGGACGGCGGCTCAATAGAAGGTGCGATACGACCGCTCCTCCCTTCTGCGCCGAGCCGGTCTGATCGAGTGTGGCGACATTCAATCCGTCGATCCAGCCAGCCGTCGCGAGCAGAGCATTGATCGTCACCACACCAGTGCCGCCGATTCCGGGCAAAACAATGCGATAGCCGTCGCCGATCTCCGCCACTTCGCGCGGCAATGGAACCTCAGCCGGGGGCAGATCCGGAAGAGTTCGCCGCTGCAGGCCCGTCCCAGGCTTGATCTTCACCGTGACGAATGAAGGGCAGTCGCCGAGAGCGCAGGAGTAATCCTTGTTACAAGAGGACTGGTGGATGCGGACCTTCTGGCCGCGCTCAGTCACCACCGGCGTCAGGCTCATGCAGTTCGATTGCTTCACGCAATCGCCGCAGCCTTCGCAAACGTCCTGATGAATCATCAAGCGGGTGGTGGGCTCGGCATACTTGCCGCGCGAGCGCTTCCGCCGCTTTTCCGCCGCGCACTCCTGGTCATAAATCAGAGCCGTGACGCCGGGAATCTTTTCGATCTCGCCCAGGGTACGTTCAAGCTCGGACCGGTCGCGCAGTTCGGCGTTTCCCGCTAGCTCGACGTCCTGATAGCGGCTCACGTCCTCGGCCAGAATGATTGTCTTGCGAACGCCCTCGGCTTCCAGCTTGCGAGTCAACTGCGGGACGGAGAGAGCGCCTTGCACTTCCTGGCCCCCGGTCATCGCTACGTGACCGTTGTACAGAATCTTGTAAGTTATGTTGAGACCGGACGCCACCAGCGCCTGCACGGCCAACGACCCGGAGTGAAAAAATGTCCCGTCGCCGATGTTCTGAAAGACGTGTTCATGCCCGACGAACGGCGCAATTCCGATCCACGGCGCGCCTTCGCCGCCCATCTGGGTCAGATAAGAGAAGCTGCGGTTCGATTCGGCGAGCCGCATGCCCATCGTGTGGCACCCAATGCCTCCACCAGCCACCTGCCCCTCCAACAATAAGAGGGAACGGTTGTGCGGACATCCCGAACAGAAGTTGGCGGGCCTCGACGGAGCGAGCTCGAACGGTTGCGTGGAAGGCCTATTGATGAAACGCAGCCGCGCCGCGGCGGACTCGACTGGCCGGTGCGTGAGCAGAATCTCTCCGACCACAGCCGCGATCCGGTCCGGATCCAATTCACCCGAGGCGGCGAAGAGCGGAGCGCCGTGCTCATCCTGCTTTCCCAGCACCGCGGGCCGCGACACCAGGCTGTACAATGCGTCCCGCAGATGCAATTCGAGGAAGCTGCGCTTTTCCTCGATTACCAGAACCGTATCGAGACCTTCCGCAAATTCACGGGCAAACCTGGTGTCGAACGGAAACGTCATGCCGAACTTGGCGATCCGGATGCCTAAATCCTCGAGCTCCGGCTCCCCAATCCCGAGGTCATGCAGCGCCTGCATCAGGTCGTAATACGACTTGCCGGCGCTGGCTAATCCGAGCCATGCGCCTCGGCGGGCGCCTCGCCATCGGTTCAGTTGATTCAGCCGGGCGAATTCGATCGCGGCCTGCAATCTACGGGTGTTGACTTCATGTTCGAGCCCGAGCGTGATCGGGGAAACGAGGCGCACGTCGACGATCTTTTGATAACCCTCCGGAACCTGTATTTCAGGCTGATCGGGATCGAGAATGACCGTGCCGCCGCCGTCGCAGACGTCGGTGACCATTTTCAATCCTACCCATGCCCCCGAGAATCGCGAGAGAGCTACGGCGTAGAGACCGTAATCGATAATTTCCTGCGTATTGCCCGGATAGAGGAATGGAATGCCGAGGTTATACAGGCTGAAATCGCTCTGATGCGGAATGGTGGAGCTCTTGCAACTGTGGTCGTCTCCCGCCAGAACCAGCGCGGCGCAATTCTTGCCCGTCCCGGCCATGTTGGCGTGGCGCAAAACGTCGCCGGACCGGTCGACGCCAGGGCCCTTGCCATACCAGATTCCGAGCACACCATCGACCTTGCTCTTGCCCACCACCTCGAAGATCTGGCTTCCCATGACCGAGGTTGCAGCCAAATCCTCGTTCACGCCAGGGCGGTGGTGGATCCGGTACTGGTCGAGCAGCTTCTTCTCGCGGGCCAGCGCCAGGTCATAGCCTCCCAGCGGCGAACCCTCATAGCCTGAAATGAATGCGCCGGTGTTAAGACCGGCGCGGCGATCCCGCCGCATCTGGTCCATCGGCAGGCGAACCAGGGCTTGAATCCCGGTGAGATAGACGCTGCCGCGCTCGACCGTATACTTGTCGGAGAGGCGCATAATCGGGCTATTTACCGTTGTATCGTAACACATGGTGCAGAAGAATCCGTTTATCTGGCAGAGCCGCGTGCGCTTCGGGGACACCGACGCGTCAGGCCGCATTTTTTACGTGTCGCTCCTGAACCATTTCGACGCGGCCGAGGCCGAATTTCTGCGGAGTCTGGGTTGTAGTTACCGTCAGATCCAGACCGGCAGGACGGCGTTTCCCAGGGTCCGCGTGGAGTGCGATTACTTGTCGGCGCTGAAGTACGACGACTTAATGGACATTGCTGTAACCGTGGACCGGGTCGGACGCGCCTCATTTACGCTGGCCTTCGACGTGAGCGTGGAGGGGCGTCAGGCGGCCCGTGGAAAAGTTACGGTGGTGAGTATGGACCGCGAGACCCAAAAAGCGACTTCTTTACCCGAGCAGCTTCACAGGGCGCTCAAGGCGGAAGAACAGGCGATTACGTGACCCGCCGTTCTCTCCTACTCGGCACTTTGCTGGCGGGTTGCAGCCGCCGCAATCCAGGTCCGGCTCCGATACCCGTGCGCATGGCGGTGGGCGGGCGAACCCAGTGGATCTATCTTTCCGCGACGCTGGCAGGCGTTCTAGGTTACTTCGACGACGAGGGACTCGCCGTTACCCTCCAGGACTTTCCCGGCGGAGCGAAGTCGCTCGAGGCGCTACTCGGGGGCAGTGCGGACGTGGTGTGCGGATTCTACGATCACACCGTCCAGATGGCCGCGCAGGGGCGGGAACTGCACGCCTTTGTCGCGATGCTGCGGTATCCCGGGTTGGTGGCGGCGGCTGGCCCTGGCGTCGCGCGCATCGAGGATCTAAAGGGCAAGACCGTGGGCGTGTCCGCGCCCGGATCATCCACCCACATGTTCCTGAATTATCTGCTGGCGACGCATGGCATGAAACCGGACGACGTGAGTACCGCATCCATCGGCATGGGTTCCACCGCCGTGGGCGCGATGACTCACGCGAAAGTCGATGCAGCCATCATGACCGATCCCTCGCTCGCGATCGTCCGCAAACAAACCCCCACGTTGCGGATCCTGGCTGATACGCGGTCCGCGGAGGGAGTGCGAAGTGTCTTCGGCGTGGATGTGTATCCATCCGTGGTGCTGTATTCGACGGCGCCGTGGCTGGCCGCCCATCGCGACGTGGCCCAGCGCCTGGTTCGTGCGCTGACTCGAACCACGGCGTGGATGCGAACTCATCCGGCGGAAGAGATCCGAAAACGGATGCCGGCCGAATTTCGAACCGAAGATGCGGAGGCCGATCTCGAGGGATTGCGGACGGCGCAGGCGATGCTATCTCTCGACGGCCGGATCACCAGGGAGTCTGCCGCCGCCGTGCTCAAGGTCTTAAGCGTTTCGCTGGATGGCGTCCGCACCGCGTCGATCGATCTCAGCAAGACCTATACCGACGAATTCTTAGCTTCTCAGTAACCGCGCCACAACGGAAGGCCGTGGCGGCGAATCCTGAAACCAGAGGGCGAGGCCACGGCCTCCTGTGGCGCCGTGGAATAATTAGAGAAGTGCATCGGCTTCTGCTCCATAACGACCAGATCCGTGACACCGGCGATCGCTGCCTTTCGCCGGGGCAGGTAGGTCTACTCAACGGCTGGGGTGTGTTTTCTACCATTCACGTTTACGATGGCGTGCTGTTTGCGTGGGAGCGCCACTGGGAACGCATGAAGCGTGACGCTGTACTGATGCGCGTCCCGTTCCCCGAACAATCCGCCTGGCTCGAGGAGAAGCTGCTCCGGCTGGTGGAGGCGAACCAGGCGTCGAACGCAACCTTGCGCGTGGCCATCGTCCGCAATCTCGGCGGGACGTACGAAGGCCGGGCGACGCGCGAATTCGACGTGATCGCCTTCACGGCGAATCTGAATGCGTGGGGGCAAGACGCGCGGCTCGGAGTCGTACCCAACGCCCGGTTCGCGGCCAGCGAGTTTGCGGGCGTCAAAATCCTCTCCTGGTCGGAGAACTTGACGCGTTATGAGCGCGCGCGTGAACAGGGGTTCGATGAGGTAGTTCTGCTCAATGAGCGCGGAGAAATCGCCGAATGCACCTCGGCAAACATCTTCGCGATTGAGGGTTCCCACGTTTGGACTCCGCCCCTCAGCGCGGGATGTCTCCCGGGGGTGACAAGGGCCGTGTTGCTTGAGCATATCCACGTTCCGGGCATTGAGATCGCGGAGAAGGTTCTCTATCCCAGCGATCTCGAGTTCATGGATCAGGTGTTCATTACGTCCACTACCCGCGAGTTACTTCCGGTGATCTCCGTGGAGGGACTGTCCCTCAAAGCGCCGGTGGGCGACGCGCTTTCAGAACTTCAGTCCGCGTTTACCGAGATCGTCCAGAGTTATATAACGACTCGACGGCGCGTACCCCAATGAGATTTTCTCAGGTAAAAAAACTCATCTACAAACGCTAAGATTCGTTATAATCGACCAAGCCCAATGCAACTTTCCTGTCCGAAATGTGGCACACGAGATGTACGCGTGTCGCATCGGCGGGGCCTAGCTGAGCATGTCCAAACGCTTCTCGGAACGTATCCCCTGCGGTGCCGGCGCTGTAAAGCCCGGTGGAGCACCAGTGTCTGGCATGCAGGAGCGTGGAAATACGCGCGTTGCCCGCGCTGCTATCGCCAGGAACTCACCACTTGGAGCGAGCAATATTACCATCCGCCTCTCTGGACCCGACTCCTGCTGCGCTGCGGCGCGACGCCATATCGATGTACTCCGTGCCGTTGTAACTTCGCGAGCTACCGGCCATGCAAAGAGCGCTATTCGTGGAGGAAGAACGAGGAGAGCCGGGACCAGTCGGAACAAACCACCGAAGCCAACCAATAAAAAAACGGTTCCAAGTGACCCGTCGAACAGCGCGTTCTCCAGCCGGCATGCACGGCTAGAACATGGCATCCGGCAACGGTGTGACGTTAGCCCCTTTGCTTCCCGCAGCCGGTTTTATCCGACTGCGGATCAACGCTCTGGTGCGCGTCCGCTCCGTTCCGGTAGAAGCCTGCTCTTCGATGCGGCCTTTCGCTCTCCAGCAGCGACGATTGATCTTGCGATCAGTCCCCGCAGCCAGGTCGACGTTCCTGGCCTGCATCTTCAAAGCAATTCTGAAAACCTGGTCTGACCCGTTCGGTCCCGCACTCCCGTCCCCAAGCCGCTTTTTCTGGCGGCTTGGGGCACGTTCAACATGTGAAACCCGTTGCCAAATCTGATCCCAGAACTAACTGCCTGCTCCCAAGTCTCCGCTCCCCTCCGGGACCTCTCGATCCCTCGGGCTCGTAGCGCCCAACCTGGTTTCAAGCAGCTAAGCTCACCATTGCGAGTCGCCCGATCTTCCTTCGCTCCCCGTTGCACCGAAATAGTTTCTTATCGCCGGTACAACGGATCAACGTTCCGGATCCGCTACTTCCCGCCAGGCTCATTGTTCTTCAAACCTCTTGGAACCACAGCCATCATGCGCCCAGGAGACCGTTCGGGTCAACCAAAAAGGAGCTTCGTGCTGCGGCTTTCATCAGAATTTATCTCTTGATATAACAACCACTTGCGTTGGGGCATCCGTGAATCTACTGTGGATAAAACGCTACAAGTTGCACCTGTTTCGAGCGTTTTTGATGCGGCCTCAGGGGACCATTTTCAAGATCATGCCGGTGTCCGTGGCGGCCCACAGATGTTCCGCATCCGGACCGGCCAGAACCAGCGATCGGGCTACGGCTTTGTAGTCGACAGGCATATCGGTCCATTCGCTGAGATTCGTGCTGGTGAGCATTTTCACCTTGCCCGGAATCGGCGCGGAATTGAGCTGCCCGGGAGGCTCCACGGCTGCCAGGAACGCGCGCGGACCCGCAAATAGCACGACATCCACTACTCTGCGGTCTTTCTGGCGGAAGGACTGAACGCTCGACCCGTTGGACAAATTCAGTCGCATTACTTCGGACGGCCATTCAAAGGACTCGTTGAATCCCATTACCGCCAGACCGTCGGTACCGGCCAGATGCAAGCTCGTGATGACGCCGAATAAAGGCGCAGTCGAACTCTGCCAGGTAGCGCCGCCGTCGAGCGTCTGTAACAGCAGCGTGAGGTTCGGAACCTGAGTCCGCTTGACGGCACGCTCGGGTTCGAGCCACGCGGGAAGCTGGTTGGAGTCGCCGGGCCGCGGGGGGGTCGCGCCGCCAGTAATCATCCCCACTTTCTGACCTTCAAAGGCGATTTGCGTGTACGCAGTGAAAGATGGGTTGGCTTCGGGTTTGGCGGCCTCCGCCACTGGAGTCCACGTGCGGCCTCCGTCATGAGTTTCGAGCATCGTCTTCTGCAAGCCCACCGCGAATCCGTGCTTCGGATCCAGGAACCAGACTCGCAGAATGAGCCCGCCGGGGGGCGGATTCGCCAGCTTGCGATCCGGCTTTTTCTGCTCGGCGACCTTCAGCCAGCCTCGACCCGCCTCATTCGCCCAGATGCCGTTATCCGTGACCATCCAACCCAACGAGT
>JBEKBK010000185.1:0-14586 GCA_050015435.1 Bryobacteraceae bacterium | reverse complement strand
ATTGGCTTCAAAACAGGCGAAACTACGCGTTCGGGTTAGTTTTCTGAAACAACGCACTTTTGCGAAGGACGAGACCGGCAAGGGCCGCCGAGACCAGAGCAACGGTTCCCGGTTCAGGAGTAGTCACGTCAACAGGAGTAGTCACGTCAAGTAGTAGGGACGTCCCTTGAAAACTTTCGAAAGTAGAGGCTGGCGCGAACAGTGCGACGCTCGTTCCCCCTACGCCGGTGTTCGCCAGCAGAGTGTTTCCAAGCGTTACAGATGGATCCAGGGTCGTGTTGGCGGTCCCCGCCAATTGCCAAATAATCTCGGCGTCTGATGCGCTTGAAAATGGAGCCGTCAGGACCAAAAAATACGTGCCCGGGCCGAGAACGAGATCTGCGAACAGAACGGTCGGGGGGCCGGAATAAAGACCGGGTGCAAACGCTACGGTGGGGACTGTAACACTGGCTGGCGCAACGACCTCTGAAAGGGCTGTCGTCCCTGGTCCGGCTGCGCTCATTAGGTAAGCCGTGACGCTGTCGAAACTGGCGCTCTGCCCCACGATATCCGCGTCAATCGTAACGTCGGAGAAGCTGTCCGATTGCGTCCAAGAGATTCCCACCACGTTACTGAATTGCCCACCCAAGAAATAGCCCGCACGGTCAGCCACTAAATCGACCGGCAGATTGATAGCAAGCAGCTACCCATCGTGCAAGAACTTAAGGGCCACGGACAATCCTTAGCCGGGATAGAACGGCAACTTAAGGAGATTGCGGCTTCGCTCCACATTATCGAACTTAGACAACTAGCTGCGCTTGCACCTGGAGAATTCGATAAAAACTTGGTCGAGGTGAAAACCGCGCTCTCTGCTGCGGCGGTTGGCAGAACGGCTCCTCCTGATGCTGTATCCGGTATTCGCGATAAGTTGGCCAGGTCTGACCGAGATCGGCCAGGTTTCTGGGGGGGCCGCCGCAGATCTTCCGGTATGCATCACGCCGTTTAGAGGAAGCGTTGGGCCCGGAGGTCAAATCCAACTCAAGAAGGAGGCCGCCTTCTCGAATTGCAAGATTGATCTCAATGACCCCAAATGGCAGAATGTGTATAAACTTCTAACCTTCACCGATGTGTACTTTCGACACTGCTTGATCGTATACAACGGGAGTGTCGCAGTGGATCTTCCTCGGGAGCAAGTGGTTGGAAAGTTGGTGATGCTCGATTGTTGGTACGAATTGACAGTACCCGAAAAACCGCCGGTAATCGGCCAGAAGATCCTTTTCGCACTCATCTCTTCGCCAGATCTAAAACCTGTAACTCTATCTCTTGCTGGAATGAGCTAGACCCAACAGTTCGCGCACGCTCCGCACATGATCCGCGATTCCAGCGGCCATAGCGTGCGTTGTTCTCGGGCTCTCGTCAACGCGCCGAAGTTATACCAGCAATACCAGAGCATCACAGCGGCGGCAGAAATAGCGCACTACCATTCAAAGGACGCCTAAGCTTTTTGGAACGCTTGCCCGACGTGCTGCACAGCGAACATCGCCCGGCTGTAATTCATGCGGATCGGGCCCAGCACAGCGATCACCGCGGAGATTCCGCCAGGCAGCACCACCGGTAACCCTATCAGCGATAGTTCGCTCATGGACGGGTGCATCGCGCCGAGACCAACGTGCACAGCGAGCTCGCCGGCCGGCTGTTCCAGGAAACGATCCAGCAATTCGAGCACGCGCTTCTTCTCTTCCAAGGCGCGGAACAGCTCGCGCATTTTCTCTTTCGTAAGATGCAGATCCAAACCCACCAGATTGCTGGCGCCTTCCATGTGGACTTCCGTCGCCGGACCAATGTCGAGCAAGCCCTTGGAATACAGCACCGTCAGCTTAGTGAGGATATCGTCATAGGCCGCGCTCGCGTGCTCCAGCCGGGCGGAAAGCTCGCGGCGGACGTTCTCGAGAGTCCAACCTGAGAAGTTACGGTTGATGTAGTTGCGTATTGAGGCGAGTTCCTCAGCGGGAATCACCTGGTCGAGTTTGACCACGCGGTTTCGAACCTCGCGGTCCTGCGTAACCACAACCATCAAGACGCGGTGGTCCGGCAGAGCCACCAGCTCGATCTGATCGAGCGCTGGACTCGACTTCGGCCTCGCGGCCGCAAGCCCAACGCCGCGAGTCATTTCCGTCAGCATGCGTGAGGTGTGCTCAACGCGCTCTTCCACGCTTTCCAAGCGGCCAAACTCGCTCCGTAATCGCTCCAGCTCGGCTGCGGCCATGCGGCGCAACGTGAGGGATTGAACGTAACTCTTGAACGCCTTCTCGGTGGGCACGCGTCCCGCCGAAGTGTGCGGTTGCGAGAGATATCCGGCCACGTACAGATCCGCCATGACGTTGCGGATGGAGGCCGCGCTGAGTGCGTCCGAACGGCGTCGCGCGATCGAGCGTGAAGCCACTGGCTCGCCGGTGGCGATATACGCCTCGACGATCTCATGGAGCACTTCGCGAGCGCGTGGAGTCATTTCTTATTTTATCTTACGAATCGGTTACATGTTCGGTCAAGCCCTAGGGTACCCCCCCTCGATACGGAATAGGTGAATATTTGCGACCGCAGCTCGCGATGAAGAACCAACGGCGGCGAGGACGGGCGCCGCGAACGGAACGACTCCGACCACCAGACGGTTGCCAAAGTTCCTGGACCACGCGGCCAGACCGTCCGCGGAAAGACGCAATCCAGCCGCAGCCCCGTGGGCCGTCATTTCAACCTGCGCGAGAAGAGACAACACCTCGATCAGAGACACCAGGGCCGTACCCCAGATCAGCGCCCGGATGCACGACCTTCCCAGGGGCGCGGCCAGCACCATCGCCCAAAAGACCGGCACGCCGAAGGTGAGCAGGACCAGTTCCGGCCGTGCCATCGTAAATTCAATAGCCCGAAACTTCACCGCGTGATTCGAATCCTCAACCGGAACGTGGAAATTCCAGTCTCCCGACGGGTCTACCTCGATAGACTCCGTGGAATTCGAATTCGAGCAGGCGCAGCACGACGGACTCCGACACACGCAGCAGGAACAGCATCGGAGCCCGCAATGCCAGCCACCACACAGCCAGCATCGCGATAAGCAACGCGGCGGCGCGCAGCGAATAGCGGACCTGTGGTTTAAGCGCGAGCATTCTGAGTCGCCGTCGAGCGAAATACCAGTTGGACCCACATCCAGAAAACGGCCAGCGCATTCAGCATGATCAGGCTCTCCCACAGATATTCGTGCGCGAAATCGAACCAGGCCTGGTTGTACAAGCACAGGTAGAACAGCCTGATGAACCGCACCAGATTCAAGGATTGAATAGCGGCGATGCCGATCACCAGCCCTTTGGCCCGCTGCCTCCATGAGGCCGGAAACGCGGCCAGGGCCGAACAGAGCAGCAAGGTTACGTACAAGCCGTTGCACCCGTCCTTCATCTCGATGCCGAAGCCGGTCGAGGGATCGCGGAGCACCGTGCCAGCGATCTGAGCTTTGCCTCCGCATAAATGGATGAGCGCTCCGGAAGCCGCGACCAGCGCGCGAGAGAAGAAGATCACGGCCGGCTGCACCGGCGGCGTCATCAGCAGAGCGAATCCGGTCAGAAAGAAGATGGCAAATAACGCGAAGAAGCGTCCAGGCCGCGGACCGGTCGGGTGGGCGGCCTGGTTAGCGGCCCCGTTTACGATAGTGTTGCGGCGTCTGTTCACGCGGCGTGGCGCGGGGCGGTCTTCATCAACCCCAGATAACCCGCAGCGGCTAGCAAAAACGCAAGCAGGAGCATGGACCACTCCCGTAAGGTCGGCGTCGACGTTATGTTTTGGATGTAAGTAAACTGATCAGACGGATTGGTCGCGCTGGTAGTAATCGCCGTCACTGTGATATCGACCGTGCCAGGGCCCTGCGGGGGAGCTGTCGCGGTTATGGATATGGCGGAGTTGGCCACGAAGCTGACCGCAGCGACCGCGCCAAAGGTAACCGCTGCTGCTCCCGCAAGACCCAAGCCGGTGATGTTGACGACGGTGCCGCCACTGGTAAGACCGGATGTCGGCGAGACTGTGGTCACGCTCGGGCCTCCTCCCCCTCCTAACGAACGTTGTGGGCTCAGCAGGAATCCGATTAAAATCGCAAGCAGAAGGAAGGGCACCGACGGCAACACGCGACGCCAACCGTTTCTGGAAATCCAGCTCAGCGAGTTTGACGTGCTCATATGGTTTGGCCTCCGGCAGCCTTCATCAATCCCATATAACCCGCACCGGCCAGCAAAAGCGTAAGCACGAGCATGGACCACTCCCGTAGGGTCGGCGTGGAGGTTGTGGTTTGGATGTAAGTGAACTGATCGGCCGGACTGGTCTGGACATTGGTAAAGCCATTTGTCAGCGTGATATCGACACTGCCGGCAACCCCAGAGGGAGAAACGGCTGTGACCATCGTCCCGGAGTTGATCGTAAAGGACGCTGCAGGGGTTGAGCCGAAATTTACTCCGACCTCACTGACCAGGACCGTGCCTGTGATGACCACCGTGGTACCGCCGGTAGTGGGACCGGAATTCGGGCTGACTCCGGTCACGCTCGGGAGGGACGCCATAAAGAATGCTGCGTACTTACAAGCAAGCCGGCCAAAACGGCCAGCAGAAGGAAGGGCGCCGACGGCAACGCGCGACGCGAACATTTCCCGGAAATCAATCTACTCGAGCTTGGTGTGCTCATGCGGCTCGGCCTCCAGCCGCTTTCATCAGCCCCAGATAACCGGTGCCGGCGAGCAATAGCGCCAGCCCAATCAAGACCATTCACTCAGCGTCGGCGTGGACTGGGGATAGACCGTCACGGAAACGGTGACGTCGCCGGAGCTCAGGGCCGTCGTGCCGTCACCGTCAATGCCCTCCGCCTGATACGTGAAGGTGTCGGGCCCCACGTACCCAAACGCGGGCGAGTAGCGAATGGTGGAACCGCTGACCGTCAAAGTTCCGTGGCTGGGCGGCACGGTTCCGGCGGCCACCGCCGTAATACATCCGTAAATCGTGCCGGCGGGCGGTCCCATTCCTCCGTTTACCCGGGTGGCTGGACAGCCACTGATGCTTCCGGGTGGAATGGGGACCAATATCGACGACCCTGAAATCGCCATGAGGGTAGTAGATGCCGGGATAACGTTCAATGTGACCACGACGCTCCCAGCTCCGCCAGCGAAATCGCCTGGACCGCCCGCTGAGCCATTGTGTGACGTCGTCACCGCGAGGGTGAATGTGTCCGTGCCGGTATAATTCAGCGGGCTCGGAGTGTAGGTGTCCCACCGTAATTTCGTTGCGTTGGGCGCGACACCACCGAAGCAGTCATTGCTGACCGTAAAAACACCGCTGCCGCCGTTGACGATAATCGCCGCAGCTCCTTCGTTCGGGTTGCAATAGAACGGTTCGCCAGCCATCAAACGCTCTGGATTCAGAAGGAACCCAGCCAAAACGGTCAGCCCAAGGATTGTCCAGGAAGGCAACCGGAGAATCAATTATTTTTGGAACGACCGGCGGAGGCCGGAAGGCGCGAGCGGCATCAGCATGTCCGCCCGTCGCAGCGAGAGTGGCGTGCTCATGCCGCGATGATTGTCTGGGAATCGACTCAAGGAAGGCTACCACATCGCTCCAAGACTGGTCAATATTCGATACCTTATAACTCCCGTTGGCGTAGGCTGGGCTTCATCAATCCCAGATAGCCCGCACCGGCAAGCAAACCTGCCAGCGCAAGCATGGACCACTGACTCAGAGCCGGCGTGGCTGTGGTCGTAATGAAAGTAAACTCGTCGGCAGGAACAATGCCGGTGGTGGGATCCTCGACCGTCACCCTAATATCGACGGTACCGGGGGCCTCGGCGGGGGATGTGGCCGTAATGGTGGTATCGTTGATCACTGTGAAGGACGTTGCCGCGGTTGCGCCGAAATTTACAACGGTTGCGCCCGTAAATTCATGACCTCTAATCGTGACCAGAATGCCGCCGGTGGTAGGACCAGACGTCGGGTTGACTCCGGACACGAAGAGACCGTCCGCCCAAGCAAACTGGGGATTAAGAAGTAAACCGGCTAGGAGTGGCAGCAGAAGCCGGCTGAGGCCGGAGGGCGCGAGCATCTGCATGCCCGCCCGTCGCAGCGAGAGTGGTGTGCTCATGCCGCGGTGACTGTCAGGGAATTAACTTAGAAAAGCCTACCACTGTCGCCTTAGATGCGTCAATCCGCGATTCACAAGAATCCGGCTGACTGTACTGTCCGGCCCATGGGGGTGGCTGATGCGGACGGGGCCCTAGGCCGCGTCATAAGAAGGTTATCAGGGCTAGGTATATCTAAAGGCTAAGCCCTAGCTGTCGATGGATGATTGAAATGATCGAGATGTTCACGGCATTTCGTTGGTCCATGCAAATGGCTGCGTGGGCGACTCCACACATTCAAGCGTGGAGCCTGGAACGCAGCCTGAACCGGACCGAGGGGGAGCGCCACTTAAAAGCGCGCAATTATTCGGAAGCTGAAAAGTACCTTAGTCTGGCCGTCACCGAAGCCGATGAGCGGTGTCACTCGGTGCGCAAGGTGCAGTTCCGGCTGTACCTGGCGGAGGCGCAGCGCAAACAAGGCAAGCTTGCCGAGGCCGAACAGACGCTCCGGACCGCACTCGAGCACACGGCCCAGACCTCCAACCCTGTGGCCTATGTGCAGTGCCTGGACGCGATGGCGGAAGTGTTCCACGACGGTGGAAATTTCGCTGCGATGGAGCATGTACTGCAGGAAGCGGTGCGTATCGAAGCCGCGATGCCGAGTCCCGATCCGCTGAGAATGGCCCGGCGAGTCCATCGTCTGGGAATCGCGCGGCACAGAAACGGGCATCTGGATGATGCCGTTCCCGCCCTGGAAAAAGCGCTCGCTTTGCACGAGCAGTCCTATGGAGAGGATCACATCGCTACCGCGAATCTACTGAGCGACCTCGGCGCTATCTATCGTGCCCAAGGTAATCATGAAGCTGCACAGAGCGCTCTGCGCCGCGCCCTGCGGATTCACGAGAAGGCCTTCGGTTATGATTCGCGGGAGGCCGTTCGGGATCTCCACAATCTGGCTGGATCGCTCGAAGAAGCGGGCGACCCTGAGGGCGCAGCTTCCCAGTACGAACGGGCTCTTCTGCTGAAGCAACGAATTATCGGAGGCGATCTGGAAGAGCTTGCCGAAATGCAGTTCAGCCTGGCCGGAATGTACATCGGCTGGAACAACTACGGTCGCGCGCGTGAGCTACTCTCCGAGACGCTAGGAATTTTCAAGCGCAAGAAAGGTCCGCGACTGGCGGTGACGTACGAAACTTTGGCCCAGGTGGACGAGTGCTCGGGACGTTATCTGGAAGCCTTGAAAGAGATGGCACTAGCGGCCAAAGTTTGGGAGTCCTGCGGGCCGGAGCGGGTGCCGGAATTGAGCGAAAATCTTCTGCACCGCGCGGAACTGCTGGAGCAGTTGCGAAAGAAGGGTGAGGCCGCGTGGCTCAGACAAAAGGCCGCAGAGCTACAGACCCAACACGAACAAGCTACTTAAATTCGGGACTGGTTGCCGTCGCCGGTTCGGCAGTCCAGTTTTGCCGGACCACCAGGGTCTGGTCGGAGTAGAACGTTCGACGGCCTGAGCTGCCAAAAGCGTCCGGAACGGCTGTGACGGCATAACCCAAGGGCGTGGCCGTAACGGTGAACGTGTAGCCGCTGTTTTTCCCGTCGGCCAGGACTTTCGGGATCAGGTCGGCCGCGGAAGGCGAGGCCGCACCACTCGCCGGGGGCCCCAACTCCGCCAGGGTGGCCGCGTACCGGCCAAATTGCGAATAATATTGAGTTTCGCCCGCGTGGATGGTGGTGATCTGACGGATGGCCGCCATCTCATGCGCGGCTTGCATCTGGTTGTTCATCTTCGGGACAGCGATGGCCGCAATGATGAGGATGATCGCGATAACGATCAGAAGCTCGATAAGTGAAAAGCCGCGACGGCGCCTGTTTCGATTCATGCCTATATTTTAGACGGTATCCCGCGAGGAAACGTGCAAACCAGGGTCATGGCCGGTACTGGGCTGCGATCCTCACCCTTTCGCGATCAATTCAAGACCATCCCAATCTAACGGGATTCCGGAAAGTCCAAGAAAGACGATCTTGGGCCGCAAATTAACGCGAATAAACCAGTTCTTCCAATCCGCGTTTATTCGCGTTCATCCGCGGCAAAGGCTGCGCAAGTCCTGGTGCTCGAGTTCGAGGTCATCGAGTGTTGGCAGGTCCTCGACGACAGCATGATTCTTCAGGAATCCATCGAGTTGATCGCGGGTTGAAAAGCCGAGGAGCCTGCGCATGGCTGGCTTCGTCAGACGCCCTCTTTTGTACTCTTCCAGCGCAAACCCCTCCAGCGCTCGCGTTGACAGGTCACGACCGGCGGCGAGGTCCCGGTCATTCATGTTCGTTCGCAGCCTCATGCAAACGCTGGAGCTTGCGCCACAGCGGGCCCAGCAACTCCAGCCGCAGGGCGTTAGCGCCGTCCGAAAGCGCCCTTTCAGGCGCTTCATGCACTTCCACGAAAACGGCGTCGCAACCGGCGGCGACGGCGGCGCTCGCCAGCGGCTCGATGAAGCGCGGTTCGCCGCCCGATACCGTTCCCGCCGCGCCCGGCAATTGGACGCTGTGCGTCGCGTCGAAGACTACCGGCCAGCCGTGCTCGCGCATGATGACGAGACTTCGCATATCCACCACCAGATTGTTGTACCCGAAGGAACTGCCGCGCTCCGTGAACAGGATTCGATCGTTACCCGTGGAGGCCACCTTGTCCGCCGCCAGGCGTATGTCGTAAGGCGAAACAAACTGGCCCTTCTTGATGTTGACCACGCGGCCGGTGCGGCCGGCTTCCACGAGAAGGTCGGTTTGGCGGCACAGGAAAGCCGGAATCTGCAGGATATCCACCGCTTCGGCGACAGCCGCGGCCTGGGAAGGCTCATGAATATCGGTCAGAACCGCGAAACCGGCCTGGCGGATCTTGCCAAGTATCCGCAGCCCTTCCTTTAATCCGGGACCGCGATAAGAGGTTACGCTCGACCGATTCGCCTTGTCGAAGGACGCCTTGAAGACGTAAGGTCCACCTACTAACTTCGCGATTTCGTGGGCGAGAAAGCAGGCGTGCCCTTCGCTCTCGATGACACAGGGCCCGGCGATGAGCGCCAGCGGCGCACCGCCCCCGATCTCAAGCCCGGATGTGATCCGCACTCGCGACAATTTCCCTGCGCATACGGCGTTGCTGATGCTCTAACACTGCCCCGATAAATGCTCGAAACAAAGGATGCGGCTCGAGCGGCTTGGACTTGAACTCGGGATGGAACTGGCAGCCGAGGTACCAGGGATGCCCAGGCAGTTCGCATATCTCGACGTACACTCCGTCCGGCGTCTCGCCCGTGAGCCGGAGACCGTTCTGCTTCAACACCGCTTCGTATTCGCGGTTGAATTCGTACCGGTGACGATGCCGTTCGCTGATCTCGGCCTTCCCATACGCACGGCGCGCGACGCTATTTTCGGCCAGCAAACACGGATAGGCGCCCAGCCGCATGGTTCCGCCCAACTCGTCCACTCCCTTCAATTCGCGCAGTTTGTAGATCACGCGGTCCGGAGTGGCCGGATCGAATTCGGTCGAGTTGGCCGCCGTGAGCCCGCACACATTGCGTGCAAACTCGATGACCATGGTTTGCATCCCCAGGCAGATTCCGAAATATGGCACCTCGAATTCGCGGGCGTAACGGATGGCGTTGAGCATGCCTTCGACACCGCGCCGCCCGAAGCCGCCAGGAACCAGGATGCCGTCATAACCTTCGAGGTCCGCAATCGCCTGCGGCCACTTCAGCCGTTCCGATTCAATCCACGTGATGTTGACCTTCGCATCGTGCGCCAGGCCTCCGTGCAGGAGCGCTTCCTTCAAACTCTTGTAGGAATCCTCGTATTCGACGTACTTGCCCACCAGCCCGATGTTCACTTGCTCCGAGGGGCTCTTCAAACGGCGTACCATCGCGCTCCAGCGGCTGAGATCGCGCGGGCCAGCTTGCGGCTCCAGATCCAAAAGGCGCAGCGCGATCTCATCTACACCCTGATCGGCGAATACCAGAGGGCATTCATAAACGCTTGCCACGTCACTGGCGGTGATCACGGCTTCCACGTCCACGTCGCAAAACAGCGCGATTTTTTCCTTCATGTCCTGCGGCAGAGGGCGTTCGCTGCGGCACAACAGAATATCAGGCTGAATACCGATGGCGCGGAGCTCCTTTACACTGTGCTGCGTAGGCTTGGTCTTCAGCTCTTGCGCGGCGGCGATCCACGGGACCAGAGTGACGTGTACGAAGACCGTGTTGTCCCGCCCCAGTTCGTGCCTCAATTGCCGTATGGCTTCGAGAAACGGCAGCGACTCAATATCGCCGACGGTGCCGCCAATCTCGACGATCACCACGTCGATGGAAGACGGGTCCCCGACGCCGGAGACGCGTTTCACGGCCGCCTTGATTTCATTCGTGACGTGAGGAATCACCTGCACCGTCTTGCCGAGGTAATCGCCTCGGCGTTCTCGCGAGATGATCTGTTCGTAGATACGCCCGCTGGTCAGATTGTTGGCTTGCGTCAGCGGGGCGTGAGTGAAGCGTTCGTAGTGCCCCAGGTCCAGGTCGGTTTCGGCGCCGTCATCGGTGACGAAAACTTCCCCGTGCTGGAACGGGCTCATGGTTCCCGGATCCACGTTAAGGTACGGATCGAATTTCTGCAAAGTTACCTTGAGGCCGCGGCACTCGAGCAGACAGCCGAGACTCGCCGCCGCGATTCCCTTTCCAAGCGACGAGACCACGCCACCGGTAACGAAAATGTATTTTGCCATTATCCGTTCACCACCAATCTATCCTCCGAAGAAAACGTTCACCGCGGCAAGAACTGTCTTAACTCACCACCAATTTGTCAAACAGTTCCGAAATTCGTTCCCAATCCTCGGGCGTATCGATTCCAATGGATTCATACTCCGTTTCGACCACGCGGATCTGGTAGCCATTCTCGATCGCGCGCAATTGTTCCAGACGTTCGGCTTGTTCGAGTGGGCCAACCGGCAAATCCGGATAGCCCAGCAGAAATTCTTTCCTATAGACGTACAATCCAAGGTGCTTGAAATAAGTCGCGGACTCGCGCTTGGCGTCCCGAACGAACGGGATGGGCGAGCGCGAAAAATATAACGCAGTGCCATCGCGGCCGGTCACAACTTTGACCACGTTCGGATCGTTGACCTCCGCCGGGCGTTCGATTCGCTTTTTCAGCGTGCTCATCGGGACCGAATCCTCTTCGAGCAGGCCCAGTACAGCGGCGTCGATCGCGGACGGATCGATCAACGGCTCATCTCCTTGAATGTTGACCACGAGCTGAGCGTTCGAAGCGGACGCGACTTCCGCGACACGGTCTGTCCCCGAAGCATGATCGGACCGCGTCATCATCACCCGAGCATGAAATGTTTCGGCAGCGGCGCGAATGCGCTCGTCATCGGTGGCGATGACGATGTCGGTCAGGTAGCGCGCTTGCGAGGCCCGTTCCCAGACGTGCTGGAGCATAGGTTTGCCCCCAATTTGGGCGAGAGCTTTACCTGGGAATCGAGAAGAAGCGTACCGGGCGGGGATTACACCAAGAATCCGGAGCGGCACAATCGATCATAGCATACGACCTTCGCTCCTGATAGTCTAAACGCATGCGCGAAATGACCCGGCGTCAACATCTTCAAGCTCTAGGAGCTGGCCTTGCCTATGCCGCGGCAGTTACCGAAGCGACTGCCGCCAACCAGAATGTCGCCTATGGTCAGGCCACGATTCCAGATGGAATCCGCAGCCGCTTCGTGGACAACGTCAACGGACTCAGAGTGCACATATTAGAGGCCGGCTTTGCGACCCAGGGACGCCCGTGCGTCCTGCTCCTCCACGGTTTCCCGGAGCTCGCCTACAGCTGGAGAAAGGTCATGCTGCCGCTGGCTGCAGTGGGATTTCACGTGGTCGTCCCGGATCAGAGAGGCTTCGGGCGGACCACGGGATGGGACTCCAACTATGATGCTGACCTCGGCCCCTTCAGCACCCTGAACATGGTGCGGGACGCGCTCGCGCTAGTCTCGGCTCTCGGCTACCATTCGGTGGCGGCCGTAATCGGGCACGATGCCGGCTCGCCCGTAGCGGCGTGGTGCGCGCTCACGCGTCCGGACGTGTTCCGCTCCGTGGCGATGATGAGCGCTCCATTTGCCGGTCCACCGGCGTTCCCGTCTGGAAACGCCGGCGCCGCCGCACCGGGACCGAATCTTGACGATCAACTGGCTGCGCTTCCCCACCCGCGCAAATACTACCAGCGCTACTACACCACCCGCGAGGCTGACAACAACATGCGCAACTGTCCGCAGGGCCTCCACGCTTTTTTCCGAGCTTACTATTACTACAAAAGCGCCGACTGGAAGGGGAACCAGCCTTTCCCGCTCAAAGGCCGAACTGCCGAGGAAATGGCCAAGATGCCGACCTACTATGTGATGGATCTCGATAAGGGAATGGCGGAGACGGTGGCGCCGATGATGCCGTCCGCGGACTACATCGCAGCGTGCAAATGGTTCACGGAAGACGACGTGGATGTCTACGCGTCGGAGTACGGCAGGACCGGATTCCAGGGAGGCCTCAACGGGTACCGTCGCGGCGCGGATGCGCGAGGCAACGCGGAACTGCTGACGTTTTCGGGCCGAACCATCGATGTGCCATCGTGTTTTATCTCCGGAAAGAACGATTGGGGCGTTTACCAGACCGCCGGTTCGGTCGAAAGAATGAGAAGCACGGCATGCACGAAAATGACGGGCTTTCATCTTGTGGAAGGAAGCGGCCATTGGGTGCAGCAGGAGCAATCAGAGGAAGTGAGCAAACTCCTCGTCGAATTTCTGCGGCAGCAGGCCTAGGCCGGCCACAGATGAACGCAGATAAACGCCGATTGAAACGTGATTTGGCTTATCCGTGTTCATCAGCGTTAATCTGTGGCTTAAAGAGTTTTAAAATACGATCCGCAAAGCGACCTGCAGGTGACGGGCGTTATCGCCCCACGGATAGCCCTCCGCACTGTTGCCCACGCCCGCGCCAGGCACGGGATGAAAGACACCGCTCGTGATCTGATAGGCGATGGTGTTGACGCTGGTATTGAATTGACTGTTGAACGCGTTGAACGCTTCGAACATCAGTTGTCCACGAATCCGCTCGGTGAACGGGAGTTCGCGCGTCAAGCGCGCATCCACCGTGTATTGGGGACCCGTTAACAGACTGTTGACCGGCTCGAACGGCACGCGCGACCATCCGCCTGATCCATCGACTGAAGTCGGATACGCCGTGGTCACGCCCAGGCTGTTCACAATGACGATTGGAGTTTCCCGCAACGAGGACGCTAGCGTGGCGATGCCCGAAAGCTGCCACCCATTGATGAGATAACGGGCCGCGAAGGAATCGCTCTTACTTGGCCTCGGCTGCCACGTCCAGTTCAGGATGACGCGATTCCGCTGGTCAAAGGAAGAATCCCCCTTGTCCGTACGAAATGAGTTGGTGATCGAAGTTGTGGGCACGAATCCCGCAATAGCGGGGGGTCCGCCCACATCGTCAAGAGCATGGGACCAGGTGTAAGACGCCTGCACCGCCAGCCCGTGCGCCATGCGCTTCCGTAGTTGAATCGCCGCACCGTTGTACCATGAAGCTCCTTCGTTCTCGATCTGGTAAACGTGGGCAAAGTTGGTGTTGCTCTTGGTGGCCGAAATCAAGACGCTGTAACTGCCCGCCGCGGACCCGGCCGCATTGTCGATTGGATAGGCTTTGGTGACGGTCGCGGTGGTCAGATTTTGATCCACGGCAACCCAGAGATCGGTTCCGCGGTTATACAGATAGTTCAGTGACAGCGTCCAGTCATTGCCCAACTTCCGTTCGATAGAGAACGTGCCTTGCACCAAAAAGGGATCGTGAAGCTTATTGACTCCGTAGGTGATATCTAACATGCCGGCGACCACGCTAGAGGGAGATGCGATGATCTTCGGAAACACCGGCGCGCCGGTCTGACCCGGATTCACCGTGATCGGTAGCTGGTAGATCCCGTTTCCGGTGTAGAGAGCCTGATACAGCTGTCCGGGCAGGGGCTGATAGAAAGTTCCCGCGCTGGCTCGCACAGTGGTGTGGCTGTCAAGGTCATACGCGGCGCCGATGCGCGGGGAAAAATCAAGGGAGGGCGAATGGATGGTCAGAGTTTGAAAATAGGTCACGTTTGAATACTTGGGCTGCGGGATGAACGTCTTTTCCCACACAACCCCCGCAACCACAGTCAAGCGTGGCAACGGCTTCCACGTGTCTTGGGCGTGGACGCCGAGACGCTTGGTATATACATCCACAATCGGTTGACCGAACGCCTGCGTGAAACTGGTGTAGTCCTTGCGGCTGGTCGTGTTGGCGCTGAAATCTTCGGCGAACGTGGTCAGGCTGGGAAAGTAGTAGCTCCCGGCGCTGCCGATGATCTGACGGTTCCAGTCCTCGTTGATCGAATAATCGGCGCCGATCTTGACCAGA